>JADFMM010000390.1 GCA_022563885.1 Planctomycetota bacterium
GGCGTATCGAGCTGGGCAACCTGCGAACCGAACATGGTAACGGCAACCTCAGAGGCAACACGCTGGTAAACGACGGCGAATGGCACCATGGGGCCCTGGTCGTCCAGGAGGGCGCGAACCTTAGGGTTCCGAATACGACGCTCTACATTGACGGTCTCGCGGATGGGGTCAACGCGGGTGATGACGACCTCTACAACTTGACGCCCGGCGTAGACGTGAGCATCGGGCGGCGTGCGACCAGCAACGACCGCTTCTTCCCCGGCTCTATCGATGAGGTGCGGATCTATGATCGTGCCCTGAGTGCAGGAGAGGTGGCTTGGCTGGCCGGGCGAACCGAACCGTTTGACCAGCCCTAAACGTGACCCGATTGAACTCAAAAATCCAGGGCCTGTACTGAAAAGTGCAGGCCCTTTTCTTAATTCTCTCTCACGGAAGACACGGAGGTTTTCTCTTAGCGGTTGCGCAGAAATAAATTCACAGTTTAGAGGGAGCAAATTGGCGTTAGGTTGGGTCGCGCCGATTGAGCGAATCCATAGGCGTAGCTGGGGTTGCGGGCTGCTCTATGCTACACTACACTCTCGGCAACGGATTTTCTGTATTGATTGGAGGTCTTTGACTGTAAATTCACCGACAACACCCAAATAAAGGTGTGACAGACCCTCACTGGGAGGCTATATGAGATCATTCGGGAAACATCAGATTAACCCTCTCAAGCAATCACTTCTTGGCATCGCCGCTGGAGTCGTTTGCGTCCTATTCCTCTCGGCCTCAACCTTAGTGGCCCAGGAGCCCATCCTCATTGAATTCAAACCCGCTGAAGCGTCAACCGACGAAACTGCTGAAACGAATGACCCGGCTGAGATCCTGGCCGGCCACTCCTATCACGGTGAAGTCTTCAATGAGGGGCCTCGGCAGAAGGCCTATCTCATGGGCGGGACGGGCCACGTCAGTTTTCCGATTTCGACGAAGAACGCCAGGGCGCAACAGTTCTTCGAGCAGGGCATCGGACAGTTGTATGGCTTCTGGTACTACGAGGCGGAGCGATCATTCCGGCAGGCGGCCTCCCTGGATCCCGATTGTGCCATAGCCTACTGGGGCGCGGCGATGGCGAATCTCCGCAACGCCAAGCGATCCCAGGGATTTATCGAGGAAGCCGTTAAGCGGAAGGGCAACACCGACGAGCGTGAGGTGATGTACATCGACGCAGTCGAGGCATACATTGAGGCCGGCAAGAAAAACAGTGATAAGCGAAACGACGCCTACACCAAGGCGATGGAAAACATTATCCTCAAATATCCTGACGATCTGGAGGCTAAGGCCTTTCTGACACTCCATCTCTACCAGTCGCGCAAATCCAGCACGAGCTACTTAGCGGTCAACGCGCTGCTCCAAGAAATCTTTGATGTCGAACCGATGCATTCGGCGCTCCACTTTCGCATTCATCTATGGGACAAACGCGAGCCGGAGGAGGCCGTCGCCGCAGCGGCCATGTGTGGTCAATCGTCGCCGAGCATCGCCCACATGTGGCACATGCCGGGCCACATTTTCTCGCGACTCAAACGCTACAACGACGCCGCCTGGCAACAGGAAGCCTCGGCGAGGGTCGATCATGCCCACATGATGCGCGACCGCGTGATGCCCGACCAAATCGGAAACTTTGCTCACAATAACGAATGGTTTATTCGCAACCTGATTCACGTCGGGCGGGTTCATGACGCCGTGGACCTGGCCAAGAACATGACCGAGCTGCCGCGTCACCCTCGTTACAACAAATTCGCCAAACGCGGCAGTGCTTGGTTTGGACGGCTACGATTGTTTCAGGTGCTTCGCACCTACGAATTGTGGAACGAGATCATTGCCCTGGCCAAGACACCCTACCTCGAACCCACGGACATTGAAGAGGAGCAGATCAAGCGCCTGCGCTATTTGGGGCTGGCCTACTTTCAGGTGGGCGACATGAGCAACGGCAATGCTCAGATCGCCGAACTCCAGCGCCGGCAGCTCGCCGAATTGCAACGCCACCTCGATAGCTCCGAGGCGGATGCGGACGATTCAGAGGAACCAGACGAAGACGAAGACGAGGTGCCGACGGAGAAAGAAGATGAGAGGCAAACCGTGAAAGCAGACGAAGGAAATGCGACGCCGGACGATACCGATGGGAATCAAGCCGAGGATTCGATCGCCAAGGCACGCAAGCAGTTCTGGGCGAAAGTCAAGAACCTCGAAGCTGCCGTAAACGCGTTGAAAGGGCACCGAGCCGTCGCCAATGGTGAATTCCAGAGCGGATACGATTTCCTGATGAAGGCCTCTGACGTCGATCCCCTGACTCTGGCCAAGATTCAGTGGCTTTCAGGCGCCAAGGAGGAAGCAGAGAAATTGATTCGCAAACGCATTAAATCGAACGAGAACCAAGTTCATCCCCTGGCCATCTTCGCGGATATCTTGTGGCAGTCGGGAAAGAAGGAAGAAGCGGGGCAGGTCTTTGAAACGCTACGAACGCTCTCCGCTTCCATCGATTTGGACAGTCCCGTATTTGCCCGCGTCCTTCCGATTGCCGAAGCACTGGGCCACCCTGCCGATTGGCGGGTTGCCCCGTCGCTGGCGACCGATATCGGCGAGCGTCCCCAACTCGACTGCCTCGGCCCTTTCCGCTGGCGTCCCTCTCCCTCTCCCGATTGGGTGCTCCAAGATGCCGACGGGAAAACGCGCTCTTCCGCAGAGTTCAAGGGTCAGCCTCATATCATCATCTTTTATCTAGGTTACGGCTGCCTGCACTGCATGGAACAGCTTCATCTGTTTGCGCCGAAGTTAAAGGATTTTGAGGAGGCCGGACTCACCATGATCGCCATCAGCACCGACAGCCAGGAAGATTTGAAGACGTCCCTCGACAACTTCAACGCGGTCATGCCGATACCACTGGTTTCCAATGGAAAACTCGACGTGTTCAAGGCGTTTCGGGTCTTTGACGATTTCGAAAAACAACCCTTACATGGGACATTCATCATCGATGCTGAGGGCATGGTACGTTGGCAGGACATAAGCTATGAACCCTTCCTCGATCCCGAGTTTGTGCTGAACGAAGCGAAACGGCTTCTGGCGCAGACTCCGGAACCAAAGGAGAGGGTCGCGCGTGTCGTCAATCCAGCTCTTGAAGACGTGCGAGCAAAAAACAATCCCCTGCGCGCGGAGGGAGAGGAGAGGAAAGCGAGATAGCGCAGAGGATTAGAACAGTAGAGTACACTTTTGTCAGAGTATTGTCAACCGGAATTCCAGAAGATAGTCGTTATCCCCGTAGCGCGTCATGACTCGATCTTTCCATTGAGTTTGCGGCTAATTTCGCTCAGTATGACGTGTTGCCTGTGCACCTGTCAAACCCATATCCAGACAATCAAACCACGGTCGAGAATACCGAAGCATGCAAGCAGACAACCAGTCAATGGCTGACTGACCATGTCATACGAAATAGTATGGCCGACATATCGGTAATGCTCGGCTGTGCTTCAAGCCAGAATCTCGCGTACGACATGACCGTGGACATCGGTGAGACGAAAGTCCCGTCCTTGAAAACGGTAAGTTAGCCTCTCGTGGTCGATGCCGAAGAGATGCAGCATGGTCGCGTGCAGGTCGTGGACGTGGACGGGGTTTTCGACGGCCTTGAAGCCGAACTCGTCGGTGGCGCCGTAGGCCTGGCCGCCTTTGACGCCGCCGCCGGCCATCCAGACGCTAAAGCCCCAGTGGTTGTGGTCGCGGCCGTTGATCTTGCCGGCGTTGGCGCCCGGCGTGGGCAGCTCCACCGTCGGCGTGCGACCAAACTCGCCGCCCCAGATGACGAGCGTTTCATCCAACAGGCC
This sequence comes from Planctomycetota bacterium, assembly GCA_022563885.1. Classification (GTDB taxonomy): domain Bacteria; phylum Planctomycetota; class Phycisphaerae; order Sedimentisphaerales; family Anaerobacaceae; genus JAIPFM01. Next base: position 3,852 of record JADFMM010000390.1, read on the forward strand.
TCGTTCGCTCTTCGGCGACGGCGAGCCGCATACCACCCAAAAATCTGCTCCGGGGGCAGTCGAACCAGGCATCACCGCCTCGCCGTCTGTGCGTCTACGAATATACTCACCCAACGAAATCAGAACACGGTGGAAGACTTTCACCCGCGAGCAGAAAATGGGTGTCGGAGCGCTCGCTCTGAGCCTCATGATGCTTGGCTCAAGCCTGTTCCTGTTTCCCAAAGGGCCTCCGAACGCCCTGGCATGGTATCTTTACGGGCTATCCGTGATAGTCTTGCTGCTTGCGCTGCCGACTGCGGAGCGTAGATGGGCTGCGCTCGCGAATCGCCTGCAACTGCGGCCCAACGTATCCGTTAACCTCAGATCGGCGCTGCCCTGGGCAATCCTCGGCGCGATTCTCGCGTTCGCCCTGGTAATCAGGCTTTATAACTTGCAAGAGCTACCTGCGGGGCTGTGGTACGACGAGGCCGATAATCTGGGGCACGCGATTCGCATTCAGAGCGACCCCGGCTCTACGCTCGTGTTCGCGCGCTCCACGAACCTGCCATCGCTATTT
>JADFMM010000391.1 GCA_022563885.1 Planctomycetota bacterium
TCGAAGAATGGAGATCATCACCATGAAGCCTGACGAACCGCTGGACCAACGGCGTCGCGGCGGAAAAATGGGCGGACACGTCGGAGGCTTGATCGGATGCTGCGGCTGGTGGATCAGCTTTGTCGTGATTTGTCTGGCGGCGGGTGCGATTGAGCCGCTGCTCGAGGTGGCTTGGCCGGGGCTGGTGCTCAGCTTGGGCACGGGCGTGATGTCTATCGTCGCTGCCGAGCTCGTCGAGCGCGCATGGGGCCGTCAACATCGGATGTTCCAGACGTGCCTGTGGGGCTTCCTGCTCTTCTCCGCTGGTATGCTCGTTTTTGTTCTCACAGTATGGATCGAACCTATCATCGAGCGCAGTCCGAAATTGATGAACATGTTGCAGAGTCTCGGGAGCACGTTCACGCCGGGTACTTTCCTGCCGTCGATGCTCATGACGATCGGGCTGGTTTTACTTGTACGTGTCGCCGTGAACCTCATTCGGAACCGGCCCTCGGAGGCCGATCGCGAAGCCGCGCGGGCCACGGAAATCGCAGACGCGAAGGACTAAGCCGCCGATGGCCTCGGTCAATCGGCGCTTCGGGCGATGGATGTCCGACAAGGCGACGAAATTCGGCCGGGATCGGGGGAGGCGTGGGCGGCAGGGTTCGAGACGGAGATGTTGACCGGCGTGGCGGACCAGCGGGATAACGGCTTCGAACCACCACAACACGTCACCGTGACGAAAGACGTCGGAAAAACCCGACAGCGAGCCACGTCCGGTGCAACGATTTGTTAGCCGCTCCTCGCCTTGCGTTCCGAAACGACTGAGGAAAGAATGTCATCCCAAAGCCGAATCCTCGCTGCTAATGACTGTCTGGCCGCCTCCTCAGCTTCTCTCCAAAGCGACTCTTCGTTGTCACAGAGGCGTGAAACGAGAGCGCGTGCCATGGGCCCGTGGGTTTCTGCGTCATGTTCAATATGGCGATTCAGGTAAAAGCTAAACGTCGACCATCGTTCGGGTGCCGTCTTGGCCAATCGATTGACCAAACGCTGAAACATTGCAGGGATAATATCTTCGCGTCCGTATGCGAAGGCAGCCGCGATGCGGTGCACATGCCCCGATTCCGCGATGGCCATCGTCGTCTTGACGAAGTCCGCCACACCGGCTGGCAACGTGGGTCGCGCGAGGGCTTCGCGTAAATACGTACCGCCGCGCAGATCCTCAAGGAACACCCGCATCGACACGGCATCAGCTCCACATTTTTGCATCGCCTGGAGATACAACTCAAAATGAGAAAGATGTCCACCGCCCGGAGCCTCGTCGGATTCTTCGTCCAGAACGATCTCATTCACCAAGCGGCGAGCCTCCGGATCAGCGGTGGGAAGCCACGGAACCTCAACGCAGGTGACCAATCGCTGTAGCGCCTTAAGCAAGGACTGAAAGTCCCAAACACAGAAAACGTGAGACCGCATGAAGATTCGAAGGCTCTCTTCATCCCGCAGTTCATCGTAGAGCGAGTGGGACATCAACCGCCCGACCAACTCCGTCGTATTAATTCCACACTTGGTCGTATTTACATTTTCCATCGGAACTCCATGCCTTATTCAATAAAAGTTCGACCGCACGGCCAACGTCGGCTTCACCAGCAAGCGGGACTGCGCGGCTTGTACGCCAGCACAAGACGGGATAGACGCGATTGTCTGCGTGCAACCATTTGTCGTGTGCCGGGCATGCCCGGCGACTTAAGAGTGATAGTATGGAGTATAATGACACCTATTTCAAACTAAAGTCTCGACCCAACCAAAGGTCATACAGGGCCACGTCTCAATTATCAAGTATTGAAGTCGTAGATGTGAAGCCTTAGAGTCGACTCGTAAGGTACAGGGCTGCGGGTCAGGCTTTGGATCATGCACTTTGGAGTCTGTGACAGCTAAATAAAAAGCATGACCCCTTTTCTCAATTTCCTTTTGTCAAAAGCATGACCCCTTTTGCCTTTTGGTCTTTTCTATACGCCTTCATCTGTGTTCGCGCCCCGTATTCAGGGACATTACATCGCAGATTCGCCTGATCCGACATTCAGCCTCTCACCTCGCTGGCAGAGCAACCTCCAAATGAAGTATTCGGAGTCAGCCCTGGAGTTAGTCTTTCCGGGAGCACCTGGGGTCAGCGATGGAGCCACGCCTTAACTACTAGTTCCAGGGCTGGCCCCCTTGGGTAACGTCACGAAACCTGGCGTCTCGAATCCTTTCCGTGGCAAAGGATTTTGTCCGATGCCTGAGCATGAACCTCATCAATGCAAAACAAGACTGCAATGACCGCCAGTAACTTTGCATGAAGTAGTCGAACCATCCTGCTTGCTCCTACCGTTCCAACAGTCTTTAAATACCGCATCCAGTCTTCCACGCGCTCATGCCGGGTGCCATGCCTTCGCTTGCGTAGGCATGCCCAACTACTGCATGAAAGGATACCCGATCGAAGTGGAGTTGAAGACCGGAGACGGTAAGATTGGTGGCTACGTGTCCTCCGCTATGCATGCTTGCGCAAGCGAAAGCATGGCACCCAAGAGGAGTTCTGCAATTCCACAGTCACCGATATTATCGGTGAACGGTTACCCTCTTTTGCCGTCCCTTGAAAGTTGATCCCTCTCGCTCAGTAGGTTAGTTGCCGCGGTGAGGAATTAGTGTGACGGTTACTTTGGCTACATGGGCTACTTTTTGGGGCCTTGGACCCAACAATTTTCTTATGTGAACATCTGTGCCGTCTAGTGAAAGCGTTACTTCTGCTTGATTGCTAATTGTTTTAGGGGTGACTTTGGCGGTCCACTTTCCTCCGGCAGTACTCCCGGCCATAGCCGAGGCAGTTATGTCGAGCGTCTCGTTTGAATGAAGGGCAATGGTAGTCTCCCCATGAAAGGTGTGGTAGGGATCTCTAGAACCTGCGTCTTGGAGCACTATTAATGGTTTTGTGCTGGATATAGTGGCGAAGGTGGGCGTCTTTTGCTGGGCGTGGTGTTGAGTGGTGGCCTGTTTAACGTTCACCATAATCGGGACGATAAACTCATAATCAGGATCCACTGCAACCTTATGGTCAGAAAGAAGGGTTACTTTTAGCGCAGAGTAGAATAGACCTTGTTTGTTGGGAGGAATTGTAATAGTGACATCAACGGATCGTTTTTCTTGCGCTGGAACTGTAATCTGTGCGTTCTGCTGGTCAGCCAGAGAAATCCAGTCACGGCAGGATGTCTCGTTTAACACTTCAAGATGATTGAAAGCCATCTTGTCTGATCGAATGGGCACCCATTGTCCATTCGCATCGGTCAGTAAGTCGATCGTCTCCACGACAACCTGTTGGGTCCCCTCCTTTAGTAGATTGTCCAGATATACGCTAGTCTCGATCGACTTTCCTGGTGCAGCTTGTAATTCGTGGGTTATGGGGTAAACGGAAAAGTGTTTAGTTGGCTGCGTAATTTGCGTTGCTAAGGTTTTCTCGGTGATCGCTAAAATAACAGGGACGATAAACTCATAGCGGATCGTAACGTCAGTATCTGAGTTCGGAATTAATTTACACTTAATCGCTGCCCAATAGGTGCCTTTTGCTTTGCTTGGAATGGTGATAGTCACATCGACGTCACTGGTTGTTTTGGGCTCAAGGAGTATGCTGTCCCTCTTAGCAGAGTCTATTTGGATCCAGTCTCTGCAAGAGGGGGATAGGTCTAAGTTTGATGGAGTGGTTTTTGAGTTAGGATCAATCGGTGTCCACTGCCCCTGCGCGTTGCGAGCCAGGTCAATAGCGGTGAGGCTCATTCGGTTCTGCCCGAGCATCATGTTTTGAAGTTTGAGAGACGTGAGGATGACCGTGCCCGGTGCAGATGTCTCGGAAATGATCATTGGTTGGACGACTATTTGGGCAAAGCTGGCTTTACCAAAACAGAGCGCGAACAGACTTCCAAGAAACAGTGTGTAGTGGGCTAGTAACCTTGAATTCATCCTGATCTCCTCACATCTAGTGAAAAATTGGGTGTAAATATGGTTTTTCCAGATCCGTCGTCAATAGTATCGACAACATGAACGGCTCATGCGCAACAATAAAACTGTCAATAGGGTGAATTCCCGGTCGAATTCAGTGAAGGGGCTGCTTTCTGTCATTAAGAACGATACTCGGACCTGATTGTGCATGAGGAGCCCTGGTAAGAGAAAGCCACGGAGTCGACCCTTAAGATCCAGGAACCGGAGGGTAGTAGGCCAAAACGTTCAACTTTCGGGGCAGGGCTGCGGGTCAGGCTTTGGATCATGCACTTTGGAGTCTGTGACAGCTAAATCAAAAGCATGAGCCCTTTTCCCTTTCTTCCTTTTGTCAAAAACATGACCCCTTTTGCCTTTTGGTCTTTTCTATACG
>JADFMM010000392.1 GCA_022563885.1 Planctomycetota bacterium
ATCGGTATTGTCGTATGTGACTTCCATTTTGATTCTAAAGTTTGAACTTGATTGGCGTTGGATCTTTCGGCTTCCGGTACTGTCGCTGCTGATTGGCAGTGTCACCTATTACCTCATTGTCCGCGATCGACCCGACCAAGCCGGTTTCGAACCGCCCTCTGACTCTGATGCTCCGGCATCCAAACCAGGAAATGCCGATGAAAACGAGAAGGCATGGGAGAGTTATAGAGAGGTGCTCTCGAACGGACGTTTTCTGGTAGCCAGCTGGGCCATCGGATTCCAAAGCATCGCGCGGTACGGATTGCTGTTCTGGGTTCCGGTGCATTTTTTGGGCAGCGACTGGAAGCAAGAAGGGGGAAGTTGGATTAGTGTCGCCTTGCCTGTGGGTATGGCGTTCGGAGCTTTGACGAGCGGGTGGCTTTCGGACCGAGTGTTCAGGTCTCGGCGCGCGCCGGTGATCGTACTATTCATGGGTTTGGCTGCTGCGTTTTCCGTCGCCATGTATTTCATTCCGAAGGAGCAGGGCACACTGGGCTTGATCGTTCTTTTCCTGTGTGGGTTCTTTGTTTATGGTCCGCAATCGGCGTTCTGGGCGCTTTGCCCCGACCTTCTGGGCGTGAAAAGGACCGGGACGGGGACGGGTATCATGAACTTCCACGCTTATCTGTTTGCTGGTTTGGGTGAGCCGTTTATCGGTTGGATGATCCAATCATCTGAAAGTGTCGATGGCCGGCCGCAGACCGCAATCATTTTTCTGGTGGTGGCGGTGGCCTGCATGGCCAGCGCCTCGATTTCACTCTTCATCAAGCGATGATGAGGGAAATCCTGAATCATATTCAAGTCGCTATTGAAGCTGATGGATCTGGAGGACTCAATGAATCTTGTCGAATTGGCCCAGCGCATCAAGCAATTGCGCGTGCAGCAAAGCCTTACCCTCGAGGAGATCGCGCAAAGCTCAGGCCTGACAAGAAGCTGGCTATCCAAAGTGGAAAACTTCCGCGTGACACCCTCTCTGCCTGCGTTGGGACGAATCGCGCACTCCCTGGGCGTATCGATCGCAACCCTGGTGGAGGGACTGGACCAGAAACCCAAATTGGTTTGTGTCCGATCCGATGAACGTCTGCTCGTCGAGCGGGACCGACCCAATTCGACGATTGCATACGAATCGCTGGCGCACCAGCGGTCGCGCCGGGCAATGGATCCATTCATCCTGACGGTTCCGCCTGGCGTGGCGCGTAAGGAGGCACTCGCGCACGAAGGAGAAGAATTCCTGATGGTATTGAGTGGGAAAGTGGATTTTGAATACGGCGAACAGCATCTCAAGCTGAAAAACGGCGATTGCCTTTATTTTGACGCGGATGAGAAGCACCGCCTGATCAATCCGTACAAACGAGAGGCCAAAGTCTTGTGTGTGTTTCAGGGAAGCGACGGGACGTAGGCACGAATAGGTTCAACTTCTCATGGTTTTTCGCCCCGTGCGAGTCGGGCGTTGATGTCTGCAATCACCGGTTCGATCTCGGCGATGCTGTCGATGACATAGTGAGCTCCCGCCTTGCGGAGTATTTCACGTGTCAAGTCGAGTCGTCGTTCGATCTCTTGGGATGGCAATTGGTCGGCCTCTTCCAGTGAGTTGATATTCATGTAGTTGCTGTATCGAGCTACGCCGACGCCCCAACAACCGCCTTCGAGCGCCTCTCCAATGCCCGAGATGGTGTCGTCGACTTTTACGACGGATTGAATGGGATGAACGTCCATGAGATCGAGATTACGGTAGACCATAAACGGCTTGGGCCGAGCGCCTTGGGCGACATCATCGCCCGCAACAGACGCATCTGGAACGAAGCCTTGTTTCTTCGCCTCCTCTTCAAGGATGTCGACCATCGAACGTACGAAGCCTGTCGAGACCCCAAGCTTGATTCCCTGCGACTGCAATCGGTTGCACACCTCTGCCACACCGGGTAGCAGCGCCGTGTAGTTGCGAAGGCAAGCGATCTGTGTTGGCACGAAGTGGTCGAACATTGCAGCCACATCGTGGCTGTCAGGATAAGATCCGTGGACACCTCTCCATCGTTCCCGAATCTCCGGGACTTCGGTCAATTTCGCGATGTGAAGGTCTTTGCGCAGCCCCATCGGTCCACGTGCCTCTTCCATCGATATCTCGACGCCTTTGTTCTTAAAAACTTCGACGAACACCACCGCCGGGGCGATGACATAGGCATCGGCCGTCGTGCCACTCCAATCGAGTACAAGGCCTTTGACCGGGCCGCGATACGAACGCGAGTACACGTAGTCGGTCTGAAAACTCATTGCTAACGGCTCCTTCGGGAAACGGCTGAACGACATGTTCTCCTGGGCAGGAAAACGCGACGGCGACGATTATATACAAATGTTGATTTAGAATCAACCCCTTTTCCGGCGTTGTTCAGGGCTATCGCAAGAAAGATTTTCCCAATTCACCGAAAACTTCGGTTGGGACTAACGTAACCTATTATAGAAAAGTACCTTACGTAGATAGCGTTAGGCTCTGTCAGAAAACTTTAATCTGGTGCCAATTTCAGGCACCGCTGAATGAAGGCCATCTTCATTATTCCGCCAAGTTTCTTTGCCGTTTTCTCGAACCGAGAGAAGATTCGACGACGTTCTTTCAACCACCCGGTCAATCGTTCAACGTTGGTGCGTGTCCATCACCAGTCGACCGCTGCATTGCTGGCGGATTCCCCGCTGAACCAATAGGGCTGAATATCTTCACCGGTGGACTCTTTAACATTTGAAGCGTGACCGTCTAGCCAGAGGAGATTGCACCTGCGTGCATGTCGATAGATCTGTCCCAGTGAATCCGGATAGTGTTCAGCCGTATTATAGGATAGACTGGTCAACTCCTGACGCCACTGGGGCAGGTTAATACGGTCACCGTCTCTAATGTGTAGCATGTCTCCGTTGTTTTCCAGAAAATGTTCGATATGGTCTAAGGCCAGGATCCTCATGGAAGCCCGAGGGGTCAAGAGGACTTTTCTATTTTTCTTGCGTCCGCTGAGGAAACCATTCAAGCCGTAGGTGCCATTCATGTAGAGTTCAGAATTGTCATAATCGCCTAAGTCGTCCATATACCTGGAAGACGGACAGACAAAGGTATCTACTGCTTCGCAGTAAGGATGATATGCAACTCCCCAGTAGGCCTTACTGGCGTCTTTGTCGATCAACTCACCCGTGATCGCTCTGCTGACACTCGATCCGTAACGATACCATAATCCTTGATTGGGAGAGTAGTGGGTCTTCCCGTCATTATCCTCGGCGTACATGATGATCGCCAGATGAATGTTCTTCAGATTCATTTTGCAGACGACCCCCTTCCCCTGTTCGCGTGCTCTATGCAAAGAAGGCATCAAGACAGCCATGAGCAAAGCGATGATGGCAATCACGACTAGAAGTTCAATCAATGTGAACCCGCCTGCCCTTCGGCTTTTCGACCTGTCTTCGCAAGTATTCACGGCTCCATCTTTCAAAAAAAGGGGGCCTATACCTGAAGGTGCGGTATAGGCCCCAGACGGAATTCTACTCGAAGCTGATGTGGAGCAGTGGTGCTTCACTGGGTCTCCCGTCAAACGACTCGGCTTCCCGGGTTCCCGCAGAGGGATTGGCCGGGTTGTCTCCAAATATCAGCACGATTGCCTCGCCCGACCAGTCGGGCTGATTGACGATCTCCTGGATAATACTGGAAATGTCAGGGCTACGCTCCTCGGGACCCATGGCGTGCACGGTCATCCATTGAGGAATGTCCCACACGACCTGCGCGGAGGTCGTCGCCCTGCCACTGATGGAACCGGCCGTTGCAGCGAAGGTCTCAGGATTCGGGGACAGTTGACCTCCGATCACCACAGACACGGGCAGGGCATGGTAATCATTGTTGATATCATCGGCGCTGAACTGCACCCATGCCTCGGTGATGGTCGCACCCTTGGGCACGGCGATACCGACCCATCGGCAGCCGATGGTCTGGAGATTGGCCGGGGCCGCATTGCCTCCTTCATAGCCCAGTTCCAGGTCACTGCTGGTCAAGCTTTCCATGACACCGCCGTCCAATACATGCTCTTCGGCATCATCACTGCCGGCAGAGACCCGCCACGCATTGATGGGCTCGGGAGCCGACTGTTCTAGCGCGATATCGTCGACGTACAGAGTGCCAGTGCCGCCGCCTTCAATACCAACTGCGAAGGTGCGGACGCTCTGCAGATTCATTCCCAACGAGGCGAGGTCGATACTCCATACCTGCCACCCCGCCAGCGCTATATTCCCCGCTGGACCCTCGTAGGGAATCTTGGTTCCATTGACCTTGAGATACATCTGCCCGGTGTTGCCGGCCGCAC
>JADFMM010000135.1 GCA_022563885.1 Planctomycetota bacterium
CCGATTGAGCCAAACCGGAGGTGTAGTGGGCTACGGTGAGGATTTGGCGATTGAGAAGCGGCCAAAGATGCGGTGCAATTGGGCATCCAAAAGTCCAAGTTATTTCTTGCCGGTTCCTAGATGCATTTTCAAGATGTCATCCCCGCAGTCGTTTCCTGGTTCGCGGAAGACCGTGTGGATATGGTTAACTAATAGGAAATCTGATTTCCACCTACAGGCGTGATTATAGCAGGGAACGGGATACGGCTACAAGGGGAAACGAGGGCCAAGGCAGGGCGATCGCAGGTAGGATGAGCCAAAAACCATTGCTCTTTTCCTCAGTTCGTTACTGACATCTCAACGGAGTAGCCATCAGTAATCAGTATCTTGGGCCAGACCGACTACTGATTACCGACTACTTTGTCTTCGAGAAACCGGCAAGTGGGCAAGCCTGTGGTAGCACACGTGGCAGCAGAAGCCATCCAACAACGGATCAACCGCTAGAGCCACGGCGGGAGCCCTTCATGTCTCTTCATCCTCTCCATGGTAAAATACCCTAATTAAAGCGAAGCTTGAACCTTTCCCTCCAGTGTCGGAGAAAAAAGTTACACAGTGCCCATGGGCACCAAGTGCCTCTCATACATCGATGTTAACGACATGCAGGAATTCACCTGGGGTGAAATGTATGGTGTAGGCGAGCAATCGCAAGTAACTTTCTCTGACACGAACCGTCCTTTTTCCAGTCACTTCCCCGTGTATGTTAGCGCGAGTAATCAGTAATCAGTAGAAAAGTAATCAGTTTTTGGCACAGACAGTCCACTGATTACTGATTACTGATTACTGATTACTGATTACTGATTACTGATTACTGATTACTGTTTACTGTTTACTGTTTACTCCACCGGTTAGAATCCTAGATCAGTGGCGTTCATGCCGAAAAGTACATGAATCCGGTATCTACATGCGATAGCCCCGGATGGGCCTGGGGTAGGGCTGGACAATCTAGGCAGACGTTGGTAGTGTTGGGGCGTCTCGATACTGTTAAAACCTATTCAGAAAGCGACAATGAAAGGAGCCTATCATGAAAGCGAAATCCACAACCCTCCATACACTTTTATCGGTCATGGTGTTATCTGCTTTTCCCCTGGTGCCCGACACCACTCAAGCGAAGTCCCCCTCCATATATCCCAACGACGGCCAAGGCATGGCGCGCGTCGAGCAGGCCTTGGTACGGGCTCAAATAGACAACAAGCGAGTGTTGTTGAAAATCGGCGGCGACTGGTGTGGCTGGTGTCACAAGCTACACGATGTCTTTAACAAGGACCAGGCCTTGCGTAGCTTGCTGCGTGATGAGTATGTTCTGGTCATGATTGAAAACCAGGCTGACAAAGCCGTCCTGGAAAAATGGAACATCCATCCCGATGGTTATCCCTACCTGGCCGTCCTGGATGCGAGCGGCACCAAGCTCACCGAACAGGAAACCGGCTCCCTCGAGATAGGGCCGCGCCACGATCCAGCCAAGGTGAAGGCCTTTCTGGACAAATGGACGCCTGTCCCTTGGGATGCCCGAACCCTATTGGAGCAGTCCCTGTCGACAGCCAAAAAAGAAGACAAGCAGGTCTTCTTTAGAGTCGGCGCGCCGACCTGCGGCTGGTGTGTACGCCTGGATCAGTTTCTGGCCCGTCCTGGTGTGAGGACCACCTTGGAGAGGGACTTTGTGATCCTGAAGATCGACGTGCAACGTATGACCGGTGGAAGAGAAGTCGCTGAGCAGGTTCGCCAGACCACTTCGGGCGGTATTCCCTGGTTTGCCTTCCTGGCTCCGGACGGCCGGGTCCTCCAGACATCGAACAACGCGCAAGGCAATAACATCGGTTTTCCGGTTAGGCCCGACACCGAGATTCGTCACTTTCGCAATATGCTCATGGGCGCGCGAAAGCACATGACACCGGACGATGTCACGAGTGTCATTGAAGAGCTGAAGCTCTTCACGAAGCCCTGGCAGTAGTGCCAATGGTCGACAATCCCCAACTCAGGCTGGCCCATGACTATGTGCAGTGGACCGGCGAAAACGTCTTTCTGACCGGCAAGGCAGGGACGGGCAAGACCACCTTTCTGCACCATCTGAAGGGACGTTGTTCCAAGCGCATGATCGTGGTGGCCCCTACCGGAGTGGCGGCCATTAACGCGGGCGGCGTCACGATCCACTCCTTTTTCCAGATGCCCTTTGGGCCCATGATTCCTTCCCTTTCCGGCGTCCCGACAGACAGTCAGGGCCAGGCCGTCGTCAAGAAATTCAACCGCAACAAGATCAATGTCATACGAGGCTTGGACCTGCTGGTCATCGATGAGATCAGCATGGTCCGGGCAGATCTGTTGGATGGCATCGACGCCGTGCTGCGACAGTACAAGGATCGCCGCCGGCCCTTCGGGGGTGTCCAGCTCTTGATGATCGGCGACCTTCAGCAACTGGCGCCGGTCATCAAGAAGGAGGATTGGGCCATCCTGAGCCAGTATTACGACACCGGCTTTTTCTTTGGCAGCCGGGCCCTGCAAGAGGCCGGCTACGTTGGGATTGAACTGCGGCACATTTATCGCCAAAGCGACGCACGCTTCATCGACCTGTTAAACAGGGTTCGTGAGAATCGGATGGATTGCGAGACCTGTGAGGCCCTGAACCAACGCTATCGTCCGGAGTATGTCCCAGATGAGGGACAGGGCGTCATTACACTCACGACCCACAATGCCCAGGCCCAAAGGATCAACGACGCGAAACTGGCTGCCTTGCCGGGGAAGGTCAAGACGTTCAAGGCCACGATCAGCAGCGATTTTCCGGAGTACCTGTATCCCACCGAAGCAGACCTGCGACTCAAGGTCGGGGCCCAGGTCATGTTTGTGCGAAACGACAACTCCGTGGAGAAGCAGTATTACAACGGCAAGATCGGCAGGTTGGTAGGGTATGAAGGGGACATCGTCCGGGTCAGGTGTCCGGACGACGACGAGGTCATTGCCGTGGAGCAGGTCACCTGGGAAAACACCAAGTACGCCCTCAATGACCAGACCAAGGAAATCCAAGAAGAGGTGGCGGGCACGTTTGCGCAGGTGCCCCTGAAACTGGCCTGGGCGATCACGATCCACAAGAGCCAGGGCTTGACCTTCGACCGGGCCGTGATCGATGCCCAGGCCGCGTTTGCCCACGGCCAGGTCTATGTGGCCCTCAGTCGGTTGCGAACCCTGGAAGGGCTCGTCCTCAGTACGCCCATCGCAGCGCAGGCCGTGAAAGCCCACGCAGAGGTCTTGTCTTTTTCCAGCGACATTGAAAAGGGCCAGCCAGGCCCCCAGCAGTTGACCCAGGCCAAACACGAGTATCAGCAACAGTTGCTCTTGGACCTGTTTGATTTTGAGGGGCTACACCGGTCGCTTGCACGAATCATAAAACGCGTAGGCGAGCAGGCGGCCGCCTTGCCCGAGAATCCTGTGTCCTGGTTCGAGGCGATGGATCGGTCCGTGCGAGAACACATCATGGACGTTGCAGAGAAGTTTCACACGCAGATCAAGACCTTGAGTTCAGATCCAACAGTCAATCTTGAGACCCATGAGCATTTGCAGCAGCGTGTGCAAAAGGGGGCCGTGTATTTTCGGGAGAAGATCAAGGACCTGTTGCTGGAACCGTTGCAGGGCTTGGTCGTGGAAACGGACAATAAGGCCGTGCGTAAATCTGTGGAAGAGGCCATCGATCAGTTGATGGGCCAGGGTGAACTCAAACGGACCTGCCTAGCGGCCTGCGCCCGCGGCTTTTCAGTTAAGACCACTCTGAAGGTCAGGGCTGAGGCCGCGATTGACACGCGGCGTCGAGGAAAACGAAAAACAAACCTTAGGCAGGAAAAGGACGTGGCTACGGCACATCCCGAACTCTATCTCCTCCTGAAGGCATGGCGTCGGAAGAAGGCAGAGCAGGAGAAGGTGGCCCCCAACACGGTCTTGGCCTTGAAGACGCTGATCAGCGTCGCTAATCAATGTCCAAGATCCCAAACCGCACTCAGGCGGGTACGGGGCATTGGCGCCAGGACTGTGCAGAGGATCGGCGCTGATTTGCTGGCCATCCTGACAGAATATCGACCGGTCAAAGACGAGTCTGCCGAAAAGACGAAACGCCTGGTCAAGCGCGATGCCTCTTCGACCCAACAGGCCAGTTTCGATCTCTTCGACGCCGGAAGCACCGTCGCCGAGGTCGCGGCGGCCAGAGGCTTGGCCGTGTCGACCATCGAGACTCACCTCGCCCACTTTGTCCGCAACGGAGCCCTGCCGCTGGAGCGCTTAATCTCTTTAGAGAAGGGCCAAGCCGCCATCGATTTCTTCATGACAGCCGACGTCCTCCACCTGTCGCCGGCCAAAGAGCATTTCGGCGACGTGTACTCCTATGGTGAGCTGAAGATGATCGTCCAGCACTTGATACACAGTGGGGCGGTGCAAGAACCGTCTGAAGCTTAGGGACCTGAATCGGGTACCCACTCGTTTTGTTCGCTCCGCGGATCTTGTCAAGGATGGCCGTGTCGACTACACTCTGTCAAGATCGTTAGGAAGCCGAAATCGATGGCTTTCAGCAATCGAGTACCTAGGGACAGTGGTTGTGCGTCGGTTTCGTTGTGACCCTAAATTTCTGTGAGTCTAAACATGAAGACACGATGGAGTGAGACACGCCGGTGTTTTCTTCGCCGCAGCGGCGCCGTTCTCGGCGCAGCGTGGGCCTTGCCGACGGCGATTCCCGCTTCGGCATTGGGCCGCAATGGCCTGCCGGCCCCCAGCGAGCGGATCCGAATGGGATTCATCGGGCTGGGCGGCCAGGGCTCCGGGCATCTCCTGGGCGGGGCCTGGACCTATGTGCCGGGGGGCTACGTGGGTCGGAACGACGTGCAGGTCCTCGCAGTATGCGATGTGCGTCGGGAGCGCCGTGACCGCGCCCGGCAGCGCTGTCATCAGATGTACGCTCAGAAGTTCGGCAAGGCCGACTATCGCGGCGTGCAGGCCTACAACGATTTCCGCAAGCTGTTGGCCCGACCCGATATCGACGCGGTACTGATCGCCTTGCCCTATCACTGGGCCGCTCCCCTGGCGATCAGGGCCATGCGGGCCGGCAAGGATGTCTACTGTGAGAAACCGATCGCCATCACGCTGCGACAGGGACGGCAGCTTTTGGAGACGGCCGATCGCTACAGTCGCATCTACCAGGCAGGCATGCAGCAGCGTTCTGAATATGGTGGCAGGTTTCGCATCGCCTGCGATTGGGTGCGCAATGGCCGCATCGGACGGCTCAAAGAGGTCTACGCCTATCGCAAGCCGGGTGCCTTCTTTCCCAGCGCTTGGACCTCCGACCGTTCTGTGCCCGTGCCGGCCGGATTCGACTGGGACCTGTGGCTGGGACCGCTGCCCTGGCGTCCCTTCGCCGGCCAGGCCGGTCACACGCTCCCCGGGCTTTTCATCGGTGACGTGAATTGGAGCCCCCACCACTACGACATCATCCAATGGACCTTGGATCCCGATCCCGCCGCGCCTATTGACGTGGAATACGACAAGAACGACAACGTCCACTATCACTATGCCAATGGCGTGGTGGTCCACTCCACCGCCTATCCGGGCGAACCCATCGGTAGTGACGGCGGCGCCTGCTTCGTCGGGACAGAGGGCCGCATCGCGGTGGACCGCGCGCATCTGGTCTCCACGCCCGGGAGCATCCTCAAGCAAGCATTGCGGCCGGAAGATAGCCGCGTCGCTCATGCAACCAGCCACTCGGGTAATTTTCTCGAGTGCATACGCACGCGGCGAGCCACGGTCTGCAGTCCACCGGTCGCCGTCTACACCATGAACGCGATCCTGGTCGGCGGCATCTGCCTGGCTCTAAAACGCGCCGTCACATGGGACCCGGTCAAGGGTGAGTTTCCCGGTGACCAAGAGGCTAACCGTCTTCTCTCCTACAGCGCCCGTCCACCGTGGCGGATCTGAGTGAAACTCGAAATCCGAAACAATTTCAAATGTCGAATGACCAAAATGACAAACACCGCGTTCTTGAGGGTGGCCTATTTTGTTTTGAAAATTATCTTTTTGGTCATTCGATATTGTTTCGGATTTCGGATTTCGTGCTTCGGATTTAAGTCCAGAAATATGGTTCTTCGGTACTCAATTTCGCTCTTGTACTAATGGGTGTCCCATGAACATGAAATGCATCCACATCAGCCTGCTCATTGGTCTCTTCCTTCTGAATGCAAGCGCGAGTGGCGCAGACGAGGAGGCGGACTTCATCTCGATTCTAAAGTCGAACGCCGGCGTTCCGGCAAAATGTGCGGCCTGTTTTCAACTGCGACGCGTAGGTACCTCTCGATCGGTCCCGGCCTTGGCACGCCTGCTTGGGCAAGAGCGGTTGTCCCACGCCGCGCGTCACGCGCTGGAGGGCATGCCCCATCCTGAAGCCGGTGCTGCCTTGCGACAGGCGCTGGGAGAGAGTTCCGGTCTGATCAAGGCCGGCTTGATTGACTCGCTCGGGTGGCGGGCAGAGCCGGAGGCCGTGCCTCTGCTGATACCCCTGTTGTCCGACGAAGACGCCACGATTGCGGCGGCAGCGGCAACTTCGCTGGGAAGGATTGGCGGGGCAGAGGCTGTTGCCGCACTTGGCGCCCTGCGCAATGTGGCAAGAGCCGGCGTGCCGTCGTCGGTGCAGGAGGCCTTGCTGAAGTGTGCGGAGCGTCTGCATGCGGCCGGCGACGAAGCGGGGGCGGTAAGTGTCTACCTGGACGTCATCGAGGACCCGGTCTCAACTCCAATTCGCGTGGCGGCCTGGCTCGGCCTGGCTCTCTCGGATGGCGCGCGGAGAATTGGCTTGATAACGACGGCCCTCTCCGGCACCGATCGCCCCATCCAACGTTCCGCGTTGAAACTCATTCGGACAGGGGAGCATCCGCGGGTCCTCCAGGCCTGTCTACGGCAGTGGGCGTCATTGCCGGCAGACTCACAGCTTGCCCTGCTGGATGCGTACCTCATGCAGGATGCGACGACGGCCTTGCCCGCCATTCGCTTCGCTATGAATAGCCGGCACCTGCCCGTGCGAGTGGCGGCCTGGGAGGCCTTGGCCGATGTTGACGATCCCTCCTCCATACCCGCGCTGGCCCGAGCCGCGGCCGACGGGGACGCGATGGAGCAAGAGGCAGCGCGTGACAGTCTGTCACGCGTACACGGGCCCGGGGCCCGTGCAGCCATCCTGGCGCATCTCGACCGGGCGGAACCACAACATAAAGCAGAACTCTTGCGTGCCTTGGGTGAGCGGGGCGACCGGGCCACGGCGAAAGTCTTGCTGCACTACGCCGCGGCGGAGGCTGAGACCGTTCGCCTCGCCGCGCTGGAATCGCTGAGAAAGCTGGCCCTGCCCGAGGCCCTCACACCGCTTCTCGCGCTCGCGGCCCGGCCAATGAGCGCGGCAGAACGCAAGCCGTTCATGAGGACGCTCTACGCAGTCACCGCGGCGAGCCCTGACAGGGACCAGGCCACGCGATCCGTCATCGGGGCGTTTGATCGGTTTCCCAAGGAAGGGCGTCGCGGCTTGCTGCCTCTCCTGGGCAGTCTTGGGACATCGGCGGCCTTAGAGCCCGTGCTGGTGGCCCTTGATGACCCGGACGCCGAACTGGTGAAGGAAGCCGTGCGTGTGCTTGGGCAATGGCCCACTGCCGCCCCGGCGGCGGAACTGCTGGAGTTGGCCCGCAAGGCCCCGGGGTCCACGCTGCAAATCCTGGCGCTACGCGCGTGCATTCAGGTCGTCGGGAAGGAGCCAGATACGGCCGTGCGTCTTGGGCTGCTGAAGGAATCTCTATCCATCGCCAGGCGAGACGAGGAGAAAAAGCAGGCCCTGGGACAGATTGGCCTCATTCCCACCCCGGCAGCGCTTGAAACGGCGGTTGAGGCACTGGCGGATCCCAACCTCAGCGATGAAGCGAGCCTGGCCGTGCTGAGCATCGCCGAGAAGCTTGCCGATGCGTATCCCGAACTAGTGAAAAGGGCGGCAACTCTGGTATTGGCCCAGTGCGAAAGACCCGATCTCGTTGAGCGTGCCAGGGCGCTCTGCGGCTTGCGGAGTCCCTAGACAAACAGTTCCAGGACCGGTTTACCATCGTCGGCAACGGTGAAGGGTCGGCCGGAGGGGGAGACGATCTTCTTGTCCAGTTGCAGGCCCAGGGCGTGGGCGATGGTGGCGTTGAAATCCGGTACGGCGACCTTGTTCTCCACGACCTCGCGTCCTTCCGCGTCTGTCTTACCATAGCGAAATCCGCCCTTGACCCCACCGCCGGCAAGAAGACAGGTGAAGGCCTTGGGATAGTGGTTGCGGCCGTTGTTCCGCTCTTTGACGATGTCGGGCGTGCGGCCGAATTCGGTGGCCAGTACCACCAATGTCTCATCGAGTAGGCCGCGCTGATGGAGATCGGCGATGAGGGCCGCCAGGGCCTGGTCCAGCACGGGCCCTTTCTCTTCCAGCCGGCCAAAGTTGTCGTTGTGGGTGTCCCAGCCTCCGGAATTGACTTCCACATAGCGTACACCCTGCTCCACCAGGCGTCGAGCCAACAGACAGCCTTGACCGAAGGGGTTGTCACCATAGGCCGCCTGTTGGGCCTCCGATTCCTTGCTAATATCAAAGGCGTCCAGTTCCTTGCTCTTCATCAGGCGCACGGCGTCCCTGTACATGTCGGTATAGGCCCGCACTGCGCGGGTGTTGTATCTGTCCAGGAATGCCTGGTTCTTGGCATGGGATCGTTTCATCCGTTCGTCGAAGCGGTCCTGGGACACACCCCGGGCGAGTTTGCTGTTCTGTAGGCCCGCCTTGGGATCGCCGATGGGCAGGCTGGCGAAGCGGGATTCGAGGAAACCATTGCCCAGGCCACCCGCAGAATTGCCGCTGATGAGAACGCTGGCAGGTAGATCGGGACTGTGTTTGCCCTGCAGGCGATGGAGCCAGGCGCCCATGTGGGGATGCTGTATCGTGGCACGCAGCGTATAGCTGGTGTGCATGAAGTAGCGGCCCTGGGCGTGGGCACCCTGGGTGGAACTCATGGAATTGACCACGCAGGCGTGGTGCATCTGCTGAGCCATCTTGGGAAAGTACTGAGTCACGCGGACGTCATCGGCGCTGGTCTTCAGGGCCTCCACGGGCCCCTGTGTCTCGGCTCCGGGTTTGGGATCAAAGGTGTCCAGATGGGTCATGCCACCGGTCATGAAGAGATAGATCACACGCTTGGCCCGGCCAAAGCCCGGCAGGACAGACGGCGCCTCTGTCTCCTTCGCGTAGCCAAAGGTCGCATCCCAGCCCAGGGAGAGTGTGCCGACACCCAGTAGGGTGCGAGCCGCCGATCTTACAAAGTCGCGGCGTGAGAGCCCATCTTGTTTTCCCATGTCGGTCACGATATGCATGACGTTCTCCTTGTACCTCTGCCCGTTCTTTTCGGAGCAGCGATGATGCGGTCTACTGAATGAACAGAAACTCCAGTGAATTGATCTGCGTCCAGATGAGGTCCTGATAGCCGTGCCGTGGATTGGCTTTGACGACGCGCAGGCCCTCGTCCATCTCCTGCGGCGTCGGGTGTCGCGTGTAGGTCGACAGATAAATCTGCTTGATCCGCGCCACCGGATCCTCCTCCTGCAGGATCTTCCGCAGCAGCAGGGTGCTGGTCGTGTTGATCACGCGGGTGTCGACATAGCCGTTGAGCAGGTTCAGGATCTGTGTCACCGAGGCATCGCGATGAGAGGCCTCGATCTGTTGGCGGTCGCTCTGGCCAAACTGGCGCAACAGATGTCCTCCGCGCTCGGGCGAGTTCAACTCGCTGGCCCGCTTGATGTACTTGGTGTAGCCGGATCGCCCGTTGCGGAGCTTGCCTTTGGCATCCAGGAAAAAGCCCATTTCTTCGATCTCGGCGGACATGCCCATTATCATCTCCTCGTCTCCCGAGGCGCGGGCCTTCTTGTACTGTTGGTAGAGCGTCTGAACGGTCTTCTGTGCCTTCTTCTGTGCTTGCGCCGCCTGTCGACTCTTTTTGCGTCTCAGCGCCCGGTATTTCTCCGGGTTTTTGACGCGATCCTGATAGGCCTCGGCCAGCTCGATCTTCTCCTCGACCGTGGACGATTTGAGTGCTTGGTAGTCGTCGTAGACCTTGGTGTCGGTCTCCCACTGGAGATCATCGATATTGGGCACCGAGAAGGTGGCCAGCGAATCCCAAAGCTGTTCGGCACTCATCCGCCGCAGTAGCGGCCCGGCTGTCAGCCCTTCATCCACGGCCATGCGGTCACTGCTAATGCTAGTACGCTGGTAGTGTCGCGTGTTGTAGAGCATGCGGTAGAACTGCTTCAAGTCGTAGCCCATGCAAATCATCTGTTTCTCGAGGTAGGTCATCAACGCGGGATCGGCGGCTTTCGTGATGTCCCTGATGTCATCCACTGGTTCGATCAGAGCGACGCCCATGGCCCGTTTCCACAGCCGATTGGCGATCACCGTGGTAAAACGCGGATTGTCCGGAGCCGTCATCCACTGGGCGTAGGCCGCGCGTGAGTCCAGGTCGATGCGCTTGTACTTGCGGGGGGGCCGCTGATTCTTCGCGGACTTTCCTTGGGCCTTGGCCTTTGCGTTGGCAGGCCTCTTTCTCCGGGGCTTGGGTGCGTTTTCAAAGGCGAGGTCTACCGAGTCGCCGAAGATCGTGGTGGCCTTGACCTCTTCGTTGGGCTTTCCGTCACTGTACTGATAGTCCTTGGGAAGACGGTAGAGACCGTGTTCCGGTCCCCCCACAGCATAAGTGAGGGGCTGGTTCACCCTGCGATAGGCCCGCTGCATTTCCTTGTCCATGTCGTGTTGCTTGATGAGACGCTGGTACTCTTTCCTCTCTTCCCTCGTATAGTAGTTGCCGACTTTGATACCCGCCGTAAAGGCGACCATTTCCATGTACTGCTTCTGCGTCCAGTCATCATAGGGATGGTCGTGACACTGAGCACATTCGAGGCGAGTCCCCAGAAAGACACGCACGGTGTTGGACATGTTGTCCTCTATCATGCCCGTGTCCCTGAGGTAATACCCCACGGCGCCGGCATCGGGTTCCAGGATATTGCCCTCTGACGTGATGAGCTCACGCACGAATTGATCATAGGGTTTGTTGTTTTGGAGGGATCGTTTGATCCAGTCGAGATAGGGTTTTCCCGGGCCCCTGCGCATCCGACTCGTGGCCCGCAGCAGGTCGGCGAAGTAATTGAACTGGTGGCTGACATAGCCCTCCGACGCCAGTAGTTCATCGATGAGATCGGCACGCTTGTCTGGGGACTCGCAGTCGAGGAAGGCCTGCGCCTCGTCGGCCGTGGGAATGCGACCGATGGCGTCCAGGTAAATGCGTCGCAGGAAGATCTCGTCGCTGCACCTTTCATTTGGCTGTACGCCCGCTTGCGCAAGGGCGCCCTCCAGCAGCGCATCGATGGCAGCGCATTTGGCTTGAATCTGTGTCCGGCGAACGCGCTGTAGGCTTCGGTCGGAACCTGCCGAATCGGCCCAACTCGGCGTCGTCATGAGGCAAGCGAACAGCAGAGGGGCTGCCAGCCTGAAGGGAGTCCATGGTGTAGCGAAGGGTCTCATAGTGGCCTGTCTCCCAGGAACTCGTGAGCGATTCCTGTCCAGCAACTCATGAGATTACATACCAGCATATCGACCTACTCCAAGGAATGTAGGGAAAACGCCTATGTAAGTTACCCAAATTCCATAGATTTTGCGACGGCCAAGCCGACCTCGGGACACACCTCCAGGCCTACTGCTGGCCGAGTCTATCCTAAGTATCTGTAAAATAACAAGATAGGTGTTTGTCGCGGCCCGGCGATTCAGGCCAGGATGCCGTGGATGACTTCGCCGCGGGTGTCGGTGAGCCTGAAGTTGCGGCCCGCGTAGGGGTAGGTCAGTTTCTCGTGATCCAGGCCCAGTAGGTGCAGGATGGTGGCGTGCAGGTCGTGCATGTGGACCTTGTCTTGGACGGCGAGGTGTCCGATTGCGTCGGTCTGACCGTAGGCGATTCCCGGCCGGACGCCGGCCCCTGCCAGCCATACGGTGAAGCCGCGGGGGTTGTGATCCCTGCCATCTTTGCCCTGGGCGAAGGGCGTCCGGCCGAATTCACCGCCCCACCAGACCAGGGTGTCTTCCAGCAGACCCCGCTGCTTGAGGTCCGCGAAGAGTCCCGCGACCGGCTTGTCGGTGGCCCGCGCGTGTTCGGCATGTTTGGGCATGTCGCTGTGCTGGTCCCAGCGGGGCGTGGTCGATTCATCGGCATAGTTGACCTGTATGAAACGCACGCCCGCTTCGGCGAACTTGCGGGCCATCAGGCATTGGCGCCCGAAGTCTTCGGTATGGGCCTCGTCGATGCCATAGAGCTTTAGCGTAGCGGGTGTCTCATCCGAGATGTCCATCACTCCCGGCGCCTTCATCTGCATGCGGTAGGCGAGTTCATAGGAGGCCACGACCGCTTCCAGCGCGTCC
Organism: Planctomycetota bacterium; assembly: GCA_022563885.1. Lineage (GTDB taxonomy): Bacteria > Planctomycetota > Phycisphaerae > Sedimentisphaerales > Anaerobacaceae > JAIPFM01. The sequence goes on from JADFMM010000135.1 coordinate 12,509, forward strand.
TCTCCCTGTCGCTGGGCCAGTTGTTCGCGATTGAGCGCCTGCATGAACTGGAATTGCCGGAGCTGGTGTTCGGGCGAGGTCACGGCGTTGGACAGATTCTTGATGGTGGCCTCGCTCGCCTTCAGGCCCGGCCGTCCCACCGCGGTGCCCTGATAGACCGCCGGCAGAAAGGCATTGGAATAGTTGCGCGGTCCCCCCTTGCTGGCCGACGGCATCAGGGTGATGAATCCCGGCAGGTTTTCATTCTCCGTTCCCAGGCCGTAGGTCACCCAACTGCCCATGGAGGGTCGTATCAGATTGGTCGACCCGGTATGCATGAAGAGCGTAGAGGGCCCGTGGGCCACGCCCTCGGTGTGCATCGAGTGAATGAAACAGAGATCATCGACATGTTCGGCCATGTGAGGAAAGAGGTCGGAAACCCACCTACCCGACGCGCCATACTGCTTGAATCCCCACAGGGGTTTCATGAGCTTGCGTTTGCTCATCTTTCCGAAGGTCTGAAAACGCACCCCTTTGAAATCGATCTCCTTGCCGTCGGCGGCCAGCAGGTCGGGCTTGTAGTCAAAGGTGTCCACCTGGCTGGGACCGCCTTGCATGAAGATGAAAATGACGCGCTTGGCCTTGGGGGCGAAGAGGGGCAGCTTGGGCGCCAGGGGATTGGTGACGGGCGCCGCCATGGCATTCTTGCCGCAGATGCCTGCGAGGGCCAGGCCCCCGAAACCGCAGGCTGCCCTTTTCAGCATGGCTCGTCTGGAGATGGCGTCGTAAGGATTCATGAGTAGTAGGCTCTGTCTAAAAACTCCATCTGGCTTCAAGCGGCCCTTTTTTCGCCTGGCTGCATTCGGCTCCATCGACGATACAACCAGTATCGCCTGCTTCGCCATCTTTACCAGACACGAAAAACTGCTCGCTCCCGGGTCGGCGACGGAGCTTTCAGAAAGAGCCTAGTATAACGTGCGGAAATCGATTGACGCAAATAAACTGTGGCACAGGCTGGCGGCGGCTATTTCGCGCTGGTCTTGACCGAAACCGTCGAGATAGCGATTTGCCAAGCACAGCTCTTCAGTCTTCGGCGGGCGCCCCAGGATTCTACGATACAATTGGTCGACAGGGACGTCGTTATCTCCCGACAAAGATTGGCCATGCAGGATAGCGGTTTTCCGGGCCAGATCGATGACGAAGGGGCTATTCATCATGAACAGCGCCTGGGTGGGCAACACGCTGGTGGAGCGGCGGCCGATGACGAGGTTGGGGTTGGCCATGTCGAAGACCGCGAAGATGTCGAGGACACTATTCCGAAAGCAGGGCACATAGACGCTTCGTCTGCGGCTGTCGAATTGGTAATACTGATCGTACTGGGAGATCTTTCGAATCGTCAGGCCACCACGGGTCTGATCCAGTTGCCCACTGATCTGCAACATCGCATCCCGGATGGCCTCGGCCTCCAGTCGCTTGCGCTGGGCCCGCCACATCAGACGGTTTTCGATGTCGACGGCAATCTTTTCGGGGTGGGGCTCGGAACTCATCTGGTAGGTCCGTGACAGCATCAGCCGCCTGATCAGACCTTTGATCGACCAACCATCGGCCATGAACTCCGCAGCCAGGGTGTCGAGGAGTTTCGGGTGGGAGGGGCGTTCGCCCATGGCGCCAAAGTTGTCCGTGGTGCGAACGATGCCCGATCCGAACAGGTAGTGCCAGACGCGATTGACGATGACGCGGCTGGTCAGGGGGTTCTGGTCCTTGGCGATCCAGCGCGCCAGTTGCAGGCGGCCACTTTGATTTTCCGGTATCTCTGGTGACTCGCCGGGGTCCATCATGACCCGCAGGAATCCCCGAGGAATGAGTGGGCCCGGGTTTCGGATCACGCCACGAATCAGCAGGTGACCGTCTCCTTTTTTCTCCGCATCCTTCACCGACATGGCAACGTCAACTTTTTGATCCGGCCATCGCCGCTTCAGTTCCCCCAGCTCGCCTTCCAACTTTCTCTGCCGCTTTCTGAGTTGGGCGATGCGTGCGTTTTCTTTGTCGTCGCGTGCAGGCGCATCTGTGGAGCGGGGCTTTATCTGATCCGGTGTCTCGGTGTCGGGGACGTCGACGGGGCCGTCGGCCCTCAGAAACTGAACCGCGTCTACGATGACCACCGCTTTGGTCCCCGCCGTCGCAATGGTGACGCTCACTTCCGTGTCCGCCTCGAAGCGGTAGGTCCCCACAGACACAAAGGAGCCCCCTATGGGAGGCTTCTTCGTCTGATCGATCCGCACCTCGTCACGGCCATCCTGATGGTGAATGACAATCGGCACGGATGTGGCGCGATTTGCGCCCGGGGTATAGGAAACCCGGACCTCATAGAGACCGCCGCGCTCGATGAAGGGTGTAAAAATCGCTCGCTTCTCTCCTTTGTTCTTCCCTTCGTCGTGAATGTATCGGTCACCCAAAAAACCGCTCTGGAAGGTGGAACTTTTCCACCGGCCAATCAGCTTGGCATCGTAGTCGTCAAGGACGATGCCCGGGAAGCGGCGCGGATCCAAGCCCTTTGCCTGCAGGGCGCCGGCCTCTTTCAGTTGCGTCTCGATCTTGGTCAGGCTTGCCGCGAGTTTGGTTTTCTTGGCGTTGGCCGCCTCCATGGCCAGCATCTCCTCTTTGCTGCGACCGGGCAGCCTCAGGGGCTGGGTGACAAAGCCGGAGACATTACCCGGGACCAGAGATTGGGTGCTCCCGAAAATGCCCGCCAGGGCATAGTAGTCGCGTGTCGGTATGGGATCGAACTTATGATCGTGACAGCGGGCACAGCCCAAGGTCATGCCCAGGAAGGCGCGGCCCATGGTGTCAATCTGTTCATCGATCACCTCCATGCGCAGCAGTTCCTTGTCCTGCAGTTCATAGTTGGTGGGACCGAGCATGAGGAAGCCGGAGGCGGTGAGATGTTCATTGTACTCCTCGGCGCTGGCCGCCGGGAGCAGGTCACCCGCGAGCTGTTCGACGATGAATTCGTTGAAGGGCTTGTCCGCATTCAGCGCGTCAATCACGTAGTCCCGGAAGCGCCAGGCATGTTTGTACATGAGGCTGCGCCCACCGCCGCTGGATTCGGCAAAGCGGGCCACATCCAGCCAGTGCCGTCCCCAGCGTTCGCCATAGGACTCTGACGCCAGCAAGCGGTCGACAATCTTGGCCAAGGTCTGCTGCGAAGGCGCGGCCAGGTATTCATCGATCTGTTCGGGGGAGGGCGGGAGACCGGTGAGATCGAAATAGACGCGGCGGATGAGTGTTTCAGGGTCCGCCGGATCGTTCGGCCGCAGACCTTTTGCCTCGAGTTTGGCCAGGACGAAACGGTCGATGTCGTCGACCGGCCACTGCTTGTTTTGAATGGCAGGGGGATTCGTGGCTTGGATTTTCCGAAAGGCCCAAAACTGCCTCCCGGCCTCCAGATCGATCGCCGCCTTCACCTGCTCTCGTTCCTTTTCTTCCCGGGGATCTGGTGCACCCATCTCGATCCACTGACGAATGTTTTCTACGTGCACCTCATCGAGTTTTTACTTGGGCGGCATCTGGAAGTCGGG
>JADFMM010000393.1 GCA_022563885.1 Planctomycetota bacterium
CGCAACCGCCACCCCAGGCGGTACAAGCCCCTCCATAAGCCGCCGCGACGATAAGCAGTATTGACGTCATTCTCTGGAGACCTTTTTTAGCTCTTTCCATTGTAATGCTCCTTTCAAAACCAACTGTATTCTTTAGCTGCAGGTACACGTGCACCCGGCAGTGGTGAGCGACCGACCTTAGGGAGCCGCGACATCTTGTCTGCTTCTCAGAAAGCGTTCTAATTCTTTGGCGGCCTCTCCTTGCTGCAAAGCATCCTGCTCATGCCCGCCTCTGTCGGTCCCATTCCTCAAGGCCGAAAGGGCCTCCTTACAGAAGGCCATAGTTTCTGCTTCAAACTCAGGAATCGCGCCCGCCTGCCTGGTGATCAGGGATGCACTACACTGAGTGGCCTTTATGCGAAAGGCGGCTCGCGCATGGCCAAATCCCTGCCGGAGCGCATCTCCCGCCATCCCATGACCCAAGTGATAGCAGGCAAGCGTGAGTTCCCTGGCAAATGCGTTCCCATATCGTGTCTGACCCGTCGGGATGCCCTCCACCAGCCTCTGTCCCCAGGGCGTCTTCTGATCGACAAAGAGACGGTGCTTACCATCAACGTATACAACGCACCAGTCCGGATGCGCATCGAGAGCCCGAGTCATATGTCTAGTGTCGCGCGACATGGGCAGCAAGGCCAGAGTCACGCCATGGCCGCGCAGACGCGAGACCGCCCAGTCGCCAATCTCTTGCCAACGGCGTTCTTTGGACGCTGGCCCCGGCAGACCCTTTTCAGGCGGAATCGGCCTACATGCCATGAGGTCTGTCCACTCCCTGCGCCAGGAAGGATCGTACGCCGCTTGAGCGCGACCATCGATGAAGAGTTCCACATCGGCCTTACCCGTTTCCCCACAAAGCCCCTGTGCCCAGGCGATGTAACCTCCCTCGCGCCAGACATTGAACATTTTCCCGGTGACCCCATTCTCACGCAGGAAGGCACAGGCACCGACGGGCATGGTATGGGCACTCAACATCCGCTCGAACACGGTTTGCCCGCTCGCTTGATAGGAGAGCGGTAGCACAAATTGGCGCCCAAACGCGTAGGCGGAACTCACGCCGAAGCACAACACGTAGACAATGCTCAGCCGAGATAGTGTTCTGGCCCATGCGTTCATTTTGGGCACGGCCAAGATGTCACCCAATCGACCTTTCCAGGTCATATGTGAAATACCCCTGGCCGCCTGTTGCAGATAGAGAGCAAAGAGAGGGCATGACACGAAGGCAGCGATGGCGATGAATCGCCGGGAAGAGACGGCCATGTAGATGGTCAAGACTGCAATCACCAGCAGGCGCAGGTCGATCCGAACCGGATCCGCTCCTTCATGGCCGGCCTCCGGGTCCATCTCTCTCCTTTTAGCGCCGGCGATGGTTTTCATGACGAGCAGGGCGACAAACACCAGCAGGCAGACCAGTAACATCGCGAAGAAGGGCCCGAGTGGTCCGTACGGACTCTCTTCCCACACCGATTTCCACTCATTGATCTCCCGCCAATAGGAGGCATTCTCACTGAGGCTGATCTCGAAGATGTGGGTCACATTGGTCAGGTGGAAGGGGTTGAAGAGCAGCATCGCCAAGAATGCCAGGACCGAGGCTCCCAGGAAATGCCAGATAACACCCGGTTTTAGGAGATGCGTGTGCCGGCCCAGAAAGACACGCAACCTGGGCTGCCGTGCCAGGAAAGCCATGGCGGAATGCGTCATCATAAAGGCGGTCAACATGATGAATATGTAAATGTACCCTCCATGCAAGTTTGCCCAGAGGACGGCCAGGGGTACCACCAGCCAGATGAGAATCACCTTTCGATAGGTCGCCAGAGCGATGATGAGTACAAAGGTCGGAACGAAAAGATTCGAAAAGTCGTGGGGCCGCAGCCCGGTGTAGCCCCTCCCGACAAACATCGCAAAACATGAACACCAGGTCGCCAAGGCCGGATGAACGCCCAACACGCGGGCCAATCGATAGACACAGAGGATGACGAGAAGGTTGATCGTAAACTTCAGATAGAGCAAGGCATTGAAATGAGGTAATTCATCGGAGCCAAACCAGGTGACGAGTTTGTAGAAGAGAACGTGGCTCAACCAGTTCTGATTGATCCAACCGGTCGGATGCCACCGTTGCACGGCATCCAGGCCGATCTTGCCCGCTAGCCACCGAGCCCCATGGGGCCAGTTCTCGATCTGCTCGGCCGTCGGTCCACTCTCCAGGGCATTGGCGCTGAAGGGATCGACAGTATCCACACCGTGATTAACATGGTGGCGTCCGCAGGCCAGGGCAATCCAGGTGTCCCCGACATCCGTGCGGACCGTAAAGGCACTGAATGCGAAGAGGACCATGGCAAACCAACCTGCGCACAACAGTACGAACACGGAACGCCGGGCTATTGCCTTCGAAACCGGTGTTCTCAGGGGATCGGCCGCAGCACTCGAGTCACCCGTCTGCAGCGTTCCGTCGCTTTCTGCCAACTTCTGGTGAGCCTGTAGATCAGACGGTCTAGTCACGGTCTCCTCCTTTCGTCTCTGGGCCCATGAACAGGAGATCTCTTGCGTCGACCTTCGCATCACCAAAGGCCCTAACAACACGACCCTCCACCAGCCCCAGGGCCACGGGCGTCCGGACCAGCCATCGTTTGGCATCGCTCAACCGCGCCGTCGCACACAGGGCGCCGGCCAAGGGCTGTTCGTCGCCATAAGGGGAGATCTCTATCAGCGCGACACGTAGGTAAGCCCCGTTTTCCTGCAAGTCCACGGCCAACCGCCGGTATTTAGGAAGAATGGCCTGGCAATCGAGACAGTCATGGTGATAGAGCAGGACCAACCATCTTCCGCGCCGGAGCCGATCGGCGATGTCAATCTGCTCGAGGATGGGCAAGGTACTGCCAATCCACTGGCTGGGTTCCAACACTTCATACGAGGCCGTCACCTGAGGCGCTTTGACCCACGCGAGAATGGGTGTCGTGACGGTCAGGGCCAGGAGGGTGACCAAGAGGGTACGCCGCAAAGCAGGGTTGGCCAAGGATCGATCCGTGTCTCGCCCTTCGGGGGCCCTGACGAAACACCTATGACGCGACACCCGGCCTAGCCGCACAACGGTTCGACAGAGATCCCGCGTGGTCGCGCGGAGATCCCGCCTCAAGTGTCTCGGTCGAATGGCCACGAGGGCCGCCAAGGCCGGCAGGTCAATCAGGGTGAGGGCGAGCCATGGATCGATTCTGAGTGGTCCAAAACAGCCGCAGGAGGAAGCTCCCGACAGGGCACGATAAAGAGTCAGCGCGGCGAAGAGCGAAAAACAGACAAACGCCGCCGACCAAGCGCCACGGCGAAACACATTGGACCATAACCAGATGGCCATGACGAGTTCCAGTTCGACCTGCAAGACCGAGAAGAGGCGGTGGGACCAGAGATCCTGGTTTGCCGTAGGCTGCGACATCAGGTGATAGCCCTTTAGCGCCGCCGCGACGAAGAACAGCGTGCCCAAAGTCTTCAGAACCATTTCATTCTTGCCTGTTCGCAATTACGTTCTCCAACCATCAGGATGAGCCGGCCTTCTTTTCGCCGAGATGCCGGCTCACCTCACATCATAGTTATGTAGGCCCCGGTACGCCGTTCCGCAAAACAGGATGCCCGCGCAGCCTAGCAGCAGGATATCGACCCAGCTATTTCCGAGCGCTTCGGCCAGTGTAGCATAGCGATAGACCATCACCGGAGCCCGATCCTGCGCAGGATCAAATCCGGACTTCGCTTCCCCCAGGGTATTCCCTCCTGGGTAGCTCTTCATTTCATATTGCTCGTAAATGGCGGCGTTGACTTCAGCCTGGAATCTCGCCGCGTTCCGGAAAAAATTGAGCGGCTCGGTGACACCCGTACCCGCAATCCTGGACACCACGTAGACAAAGCAACTCACGGGGGAAACTCGCGAGATATTGATGGCAATGTTAAACTGCCGATTGCGTTGGCGTTGGTAGTCTCGTTCGATCTTCTGGATGCTGTCCGTGATGCGCCTCTGAAAGGCCTGTTCAAGCAGCGTGGCTTCCTTGCCATATTTGGCGAGGGCTTTCTTGCCCGCTTCCGTTAATGCGGGCCGTCGATCCCGGTCGGGCCGAGGCGTGCCAAACTCATCGTGGCAGCGATCGAGGAGGCGGCCCCTCTCTCGCTCAAGTTCTGTCTCCAAATCCTCTATCACAATGCGTTTGGCGGAGTTGATGGCGTCCGGTGATTTGATGGGGCAGAGGACCCGAGCCATCATGGGACTGATCTTGGGAATCGCCAAGGTGAGCAGGGTCCAAACG
>JADFMM010000394.1 GCA_022563885.1 Planctomycetota bacterium
GAGCAAATGGAAGAAGTCAAAAACTAGGCCCAGATAATCATGATATCATGTGGGCCTGTTTGACGTGTCTTTAATCTTCCAAAGGTCAAACCATGTCTTTCAGATTCTTAAGTGGCCGAATCTTCACAATATTGCGCGCTGGCTTGGCCTTGAATACAGTTTCTTCGCCATTGAAGGGATTGATACCCTTGCGAGCCTTGGTTGCAGGTTTCCGCTGTACGACCAACTTCATCAAGCCGGGCACGGTGTATGCACCGGCACCACGTCGATCGAGACTCTTTTTAATCTGAGCAGCCATTGCTTCAAACACAGAACCGACGTCCTTCTTTGTCAATCCTGTTGCATCGGCGATCCCCGATACGATCTCACTCTTGGTCATCGGCTTAGCAGGTGCCATCGTCATTGCCATGACATTATCTCCTTATAATGAAATAAGATCAGAGAAAACAATCCATTTAGACTACGGTTTCCACCGAGCCAGCAATCACTACGTGCACATACATATGGATTTGCGTTGAGCCTGTCAAGCAAGAACACACTGAGTGTCTTGAAATCTGTCAAGCTGAAGCTAATCAACCTGTTCTACTCAATAATTCGAACTTGTTGGATCCCAGCGTCTTATGTAATCTCCCTGTACTTGTCAACCCATGAATGGGACCACCAGTATACAGCTGATTTCTCTCGCATGTTTTCTCCTAAAAAATGGCTGTCACTCACCTCGTTCATTGAATCCGATACCGAAAAACTGCCGTTTTTGGGCCAGAAACGAGAGTGGTGAAATAGGGCGTTTGCGCTCAGAAATAGATATGGTTTTTCCCGTCGCGCAGCCGATCCTTTTGCCGTATTCTGTGCTGCTGCTGCGGTCCCATTGGCGGATGACAAGCACATCGCATTTCATGCCAATTTCGTCTTTACATCCCTTTATTAAGGTCATTCTCGAGCTTTTAGGAAACTTCTGCAGTCTCAATGATTGTAGGTCATGAACAAGGTGTGTATTCTTAGGGATTGTACCACGGAAGCCGCTGTTTTCTTGCCGGTCCCTTAGGGAGGCAGTTGGCGTTGTGACGGGTCAAAGGATGAGTACTATGGCTGAAAAGAACGAAGGGAGGGTGGTCGAGGAAGACAGTAAATGGGAGTGGTCGGAGCTGTTGAAAAAGGAGGATTGGTGGACTATATGGCTCGGCTTTTTCCTCCTTTTGACGGGAGTGATACTCTATTTCCCTCACGCCGGGGACGTGAAGGCAAAACTGGAAATAGGGGAGACCGACTATGCAGCGCAGGCAACCCGGACCGTTCGGCCAAAAAATCGTGAAGATGCCCTCCAAGCGGCTAAATGCTACCATTTGCTCTGATATGTCCGTCTGTGGCGTATCTGCCGCTATCGCCACAGCAGCGGCCTGTAAGGCCAAAAAGGAGGAACTAACCCTTGCGGTAGGTTTGTCCATGGTCTTTACATCGATCATGATGATCGTCATGCCCGCGGTCATTAAAGGTGTTTTTCCCGTGGACAAACAACTCATCCTGGGCGGGGCCTGGATGGGCGGCACCATCGATGCGACAGGCGCGGTCGCTGCGGCTGGGGCTTTTCTGGGAGAAAAAGCGCTTTACGTCGCCGCCACCATCAAGATGATCCAAAACGTGTTGATCGGGGTCATCGCCTTTTTCGTAGCCATCTATTTTACCACAAAAGTGGAGGTGGCCGAAACGGGCTATCGAGTAGGGGCCAGGGAGATTTGGTTTCGGTTTCCCAAGTTTGTCCTCGGTTTTCTGGCGGCGTCGATCATCTTTTCGGTGTGTTATTCCTATTTCAACGCCCAGGTAAGCGGAATGGGCAGCGCCATGATCGACCAGGGCGTAGTCAAGGGAATGGCCGACCTGTTCCGGGGCTGGTTTTTCTGCCTCGCCTTTGTGAGCATCGGACTGGCGACCAATTTCCGCGCACTCCGGGAGCATTTTGTAGGTGGAAAACCACTCATTCTCTATGTGTGTGGCCAGTCGTTCAACCTGGTACTGACGCTGCTGGTTTCCTACATCATGTTCTACTGGGTGTTTCCGAATGTGACGGCAGCGATATAACTTGGTGTTTGAATGAGGTCAAATCAGGCGATGGGTGCAGATAAATCGCGTTCCGGATGGCGAGCTTGGGTGTCTCTTCTGTTGGGACTGATGGGAATCTGGGTCTTTGCTTTCATCGTCGGTCCCTGGGTTCAGGAGCGCATTCCAATCTTCAAGCAGATTGTCCAGGTTGCTGAGGATAGGGACATTGATTCCAGCGCTTATTTTTATTCCGAAATTAATGAATCCTACGAAGGGGAAGAGTACCTGAGAGAGTCCCTTAAGTTGGGGGCGCCTGAGCAGGCGGGGGTGACCTTACCGTCTTTAGCCTCCATCACCCTCTGTGGGATCATTCTGTGGTTAGGGTATCGGTTCCTGCCGATGGATTGATGTGCTTTAAAGCTAGATGAGTGGTTGGTGCACATTCATGCATTGTGTGCATCAAAGTCAAGGGAGATTGAGCGTCATGAAAAAGATCGCTTTGATGGTAAGGGATCGGCAGGAAAACAGCGGCTTCCGTGGTACAAGCTTGGCTGCGATAGCAGCATTATTAAAGAACCACCACGCAACAAGTTGGACAATTTGGCGTTCAAGTGTGCCCCATATTGGGTAGCAACAAGGATGTGGTGCAATGGGGCATTCAAAAGTTCAAGTTAATTCCTGCCGGTTCCTAAGCACGTGTGGTGTTTACAGCCACTGGGTGCGGTTTTGTTTTCGCACCAGGGCGTCGGCTTCAGGCATACCTTTGGCCCTCATCATCTGACCGTCCCATTCGAGGTTGCGCTGCAACTTGAGCGCGACAATGCCCGAGAGACCGATCTCGGTGAGGTGCCCTCCGATCTCGAAGGGCGCAAAGGTTTTTCCGTTCTCAAGAATGGCATCGGTCCATTCCTGAAAATGGCCGCGAACGCGCGGCAGGCTCTGCTGCACCTTGATGGCCTCGGGATGGTTGGCATGTCCGGCGAATTTTTTGTCGCCCTTCATTTTGATATAGCACTGGGAATTCCAGAGCCCGGCGGATAGCAGGCCATACTCGCCCTCGACGATCGCACCGACCCGTGGGATGCTGCCGAAGGTGCCGACGAGTTGATCGGTGAGTTGCTTGGGCGGCATGTCTTCACCTCCGGTGTAATAGATCAGGTTCACCGCAGCGCGATTACCCTGGGCCGGAAAATAGAACGTGTGTGTCACCGCTTGGGCGTAGCTTTCCATGCCTGCCTTTTTCACGTTGCTGATCTCGACGCGGGAGGGATACCCAAGGTTGAGCGCCCTCACCGGCATGTTGAAGGAGTGGCAGCAGAAGTCGCCCAGGGAGCCGTTGCCAAAATCGAACCACCCCCGCCACTTGGCCGGGTGGTAGATGTCTGCCTTGTAGGGTCGGACGGGGGATGGGCCGCACCAGAAATCCCAGTTTAAACCCTTCGGTACGGCATCCGACCCGGCGGGACGCGGCACGCCGTTGGGCCATCCGTGGGCTGGGTGCCAGACGTGAACGTTGGAGATTTGCCCGAGCAGACCGGACTGAATCAACTCAATGCTCCGACGCAGGTTTGATGAGGCGCTGCCCTGGTTGCCGGTCTGGGTGACCACGTTTGATTGGCGGGAGAGTTCACGCAGTGCCCGTGCCTCGGCAATGGTGTGGGTCAGTGGTTTCTCGCAGTACACATGTCGATCCGCCCGCATAGCCGCCGTGCAGATCGGCGCGTGCCAATGATCCGGCGTGGCGATCACCACGGCATCAAGCGACTTCTCCTTCTCAAGCAACTGGCGGTAGTCGGTGTACGCCTTGACCTCGCCCGCCTGAGCCCTGTGTCGAGCCTGGGAGCCGGTAATCTGGTTGAGGTCCACGTCGCAAAACGCCACGACGTTATGGCCAAGTTGCAGTGCGTTTTTGACGTGGCCCTGAATCTGGCCCCCCATGCCGATGAAGGCGATGTTGAGCTTTTTGTTGGCCCCAAAAACGGTGCTCGGGACAAAGACGGGGGCGGCAGCGACCGCAGCGAGAAAAGTTCGGCGTTTCATGAAAAGCTCTTTCATTTTACGGATAGGAATTGTGCTCTTTCAACAACAGAAACGATAATACCCCCGAGTGAAAGGCAGATCAAGGTGTGCCACGCATAAATAGAACCGAAGGCAGAACAAATGTTTGAGGCACGACGTCTTGAAATAGAATTGGGTCCCTTGAAAACTGAATATCACTAGGTTCCAGCCGAGTGATCTCCGCCAAAGTCAGCGTTTCGACTAACATG
>JADFMM010000395.1 GCA_022563885.1 Planctomycetota bacterium
CGGTAGGCCAGTCGTCGGTCTTCGGTCCCCTTACGGTTTGCGTCAAAAGAAGAGGCCTGTACCCTCGGGTACAGGCCGCTGTGGTTAACCTAATCAAGGACCTCATCACTTGAGCACAGCAATGGCATCGAGTAATGCGCCGTCTTCACGCCGTGCGATCTCGAGGGTGTGTGTTCCCGCAGAGAGGGTGAAATCCACCACCTGGAAGGATTCGTCAGGCTCCCAGCTGTGCACCTCATCCCAGTGCCAGAGGCCGCCCGGTTCGATGCCGTTAAAGCGTACCCAACCACTGGCATGGTTCACCGTGTTGGTCACCATCCCGGAGATCCGGACCCAGAAGGAATCGCTTCCACCCGTGATGATGACCCGGAATGCCAGTCTATACACGCCGTCCTCGGGTACGTTGAAGCTATACGTCGCAACGCCGTCGGCGGGAGGATTACTGTTTTCATTGCCAATGCCGTCCTCTGTGCCGATGTGCTGCCCTGCCGAGGCAGGGGGACTATCCGAGAACACCTGCATCGGTGCGGTGATCGCACCCGATTCGGCCTCGAACCAGGTCACCACGTCGTCAGAAGAGGCACCAATGTTGCTCAATCCGCTCAGCACTGCCTCCGGGGATGGACTGGCGATGCTGACATGGAGATAGTCCGCAAAGACCGTGCCGGTCGCACCGGAGTCTTCGACGCCGAAGGTGATCGATCGGATGCTGGACAGATTCAGGCTGCCCATATCCACAAAGGGGATGCTCAACAGGGTCCAGGCGGTCAGGTTGGTCGCAGCCCTATCGGGATGCGAGACCTTGATGCTCTGGCCTGCGCTGTCGGTGACGGTCAGGTAAACGGAAGCAGCACCGTTATTGGGATCACCCTGGAAGAAAATGCCAAGGTTATCCGGAGCACCCGCTGTCAGATCCAGGGCCGGACTAAACGTCTGGGTGGCCTCGGCGACAGATGCCGTCGTCAGGTCGTACTCCAGGGGCAGGGACTGCTTGCCTTCATAGACTTGACCCGTCTCCGGAATCCCCGCTATGCCACCCACCAGGGAACCATTGGCCGGATCATCAAATCCATCCACCCAGGTGGCCCAGATCTCGAAAAACTCCTCGTCCTTGTAACTCTCCATGTCGTCGATGGCTGCGATAGCCGGGGTGTAGAATTGGATGATGGGGCCGGGATAGGTCGACCCGTCGGCAGCCACGTCGATGATCTGGTTGAAGTAGACGTTTCCGTATTCCAGACCCGACAGGGCATGGCTCTTGTCGGCGGTCGTGGCGATCACGGCACTGCCGTCCGCCACCGCGGCCTGGTCCTGACTTAACAGGACCTGATGCTCGGCGGCAAAACGACCGGCACGCCAGCTCAGGATCACGTCCAGGCCGTCCGTCTCGTCCCCATTGGCCGGGGAGAATTCCCGCGGGAAGGCCGGGATGGCGGTGAACTGAACCTCGCTCAGGCCCACGTTCTGCAACGGACCGAAGTTACTCATGATGGTCAATCTTACGGCCTTGGCCGGCGTGCCATCGAATGCAACGATGGTATTGGCTGCATAACCGGCGGCGCCGGGCGCCTGACTGAACGGTCCCAAGCCTTCCACGACAACAAAGTCGGTGCCGTCGGCTGAAACCTCGAGGACCACGTCCTTGGCACCGAATCCCAACAGGGTCTCGATCAACTGGTTCTGGTTCCAGACCCTCATCTCATGCAGGACATAGACATCGTCGAATACGAACTCAATCGTGGCCGGCAGTGCGGCACTTTGCCACATTGCGTCCGCTTCGGTACTGTGCTGCCCATCGGTCAATCCGGATCCGTTCACTGTATTTTCGGGACCGGTGTCTACGTTGAACTGACTGTCCGCAGTGGCGGTGACATTCGTGACGAGGTTGGCCACGGACTCGACGGTAAAGTTCCAGGTGTCGCCTGCATGGACCGTAAAGTCCGGCGCCCCGTTGACTTCGTCGACGGCCCAGTAGTAGGTCGTCTCCAGATCGGTCTGGATCGCCTGGGATGCATCGGTCAGACCATCGCCCACCAATGCGGACGCGGACCGATCGTTTACGTCGTCGAAATTGGTGCCGAAGTACACGTTGTGCGTCTTGGCGAAGTTACCGGCCGACCAGTTCAGCTCATCGATGTACCAGGGAACATCCGATACGTCGTTGCTCGGAGAGGCATCCCCGGCCTTGAGTTTCGCGCCGCGAGGGCTCTCGGGCGGACCTTCACCTGTTGGGGTATAATCGGGATTCGTGGTCAGGACGATCTTGTCGATGATAAGTCCGTCCTCGCGCACGAAGACGTTCAGGGTGTGGATGCCGGCCTCACGTACGTCGATCTGCGAGCGCTCCGGCCTTTGGAACCGGCCATTGGCCCATCTGTAGTTGTTGTTCCAGCCGCTCATTCGGTCAGAAAGGGGGGTTGCCTCCCCGTCCAGACCCACATGGCAGGAGTCATCGGTTCCGCTGGCCCCCCAGCCCAGAATCCATATGTAGTGCGTGCCGGACTTGACAAAGTTAATCTCATAGTCCAGACGCTCACTATTTGTGGCATAGTTAGTGTTGTGGCCCCCGTTGCCGTTGGGCGACCACATACCGGCAACCCCGGTAAAGCCACCCGTTGGCCCGGTCTCCTCCCATCCATGACCACCCACTGCAACATTCTCATCGAAGTTCTCGGCCTCCACGCTCACAATACCGTCCGGGCCAGAATCCTGTTCCAGGGGAGTCTGCGCCAGGACCAGTTGACCCATAACAAGGGCGAGGGCAATGGCAAAAACGATCAATTTCTTTGACATGTTTGTTCCTCCTTCGTTCGAAGTACATTGAGTTGGTTGATGCTTAGAGTGCCTATCAAAATGAATCGTCGCACCGAAAACGAGCGTTTTTGTGTCTGGCAAGGAAGGCGAAGCAGGCCGTCCGAGGACGGTCGATGGAGCCTGACGCCGTCCAGACGCAGAATAAGCCGTTTGAATGCAGAGTCATTTTGCGTAGGTGCTCTTAGACCTTCCATGACCTGGGGAGACAGACAGATTGGGCTGCTGAGACACACCTCCTTTCCGATTGTCATGGTCTGTCGCGCCAGCCAATCTCGACGACTGTTCTGCTGGAAAGTCAGTCTGTTTATTATGACTAAATCAGGCCATCATTCTACCCTTGTCACACCGTAAAGTCAATCGATTTTGATCAGCCCATGCAGAGCCGCAGAGCCTAGGGATCCGGGAAGCTCATCATCCAATCCGGCCAATCGGGCAGGGGATAGGTCATGGACCAGGAGCGGTGCCAGCGCTGTCGCCAGAGGCTCTTGAGCGGGATCTTGCGGGCCGTCTGGTCCAGATAGATGGCGTTGATGGCGCCCTGATGGCGGTCGATGGCGAAGCGCTGCATGGAGTCCGTGTGACCGGTCCGCCGTTCGCCTTCCGTTTTAGGGGGTAGATCGTCGTTTTCAGGCCCGCCGCACCAGAACCAGCAGTCCAGGAAGAGGGGGATTTGACTGACATTTCTCACGTTGATGGTGCCCCAGTAGTCCTTGGCGGCCTGACCGTAGAGGGGATCCTGCCCGGCCTTGTACACCCAATGATTGATGCCATAACTGCCGTAGGTGTCTATCGGCCGCCCTCCAGTGTCCAACAGTTTGCCCCAGGCCAAGGTAGCGGAACCGCCTACCGCCAGGGTACCCGAGGCCCCCTGCGGGGCGCTAGGTTTCGTGGCCATGGGACAGCAACGAAACCTTGCGTCTTTGTGGTAGTAGTCGAAGAGCACATTGATCCAACGGCCGGAGGACTGAGTCCGGGTGGGAAATTTGGTGTCGTTGTCCTCCGTATACAACACAAAGATGGTGCCCCATTGTTTGAGGCTGGTCTGGCACACGACGGCTTTGGCCTGTTTGCGCACGCGGGAGAGCGCCGGCATGAGGATTCCCATGAGCACCGCGATAATGGCAATCACCACGAGTAGTTCGATCAGGGTAAATCCTCTTTCGCGATTCATTTTTCTCATGTCGAGTTCTCCTGGCGCAGATACTTTTGCTGAAGCATCAAGTTCTCCATCAATGGTCAATGAGTTGACATTAGCATAGGCCACTCGTCATACTGACGGAAATCAGACGAGAATTCAATATAAAGGATCGAGTCATGACGCCCTACGGGGATACCGAATATCCCCTGGAATTCAAAGGCGTTCTCGAAGGTGAACTCACCACCTCCAGAGGCACGTGAAAAACAAGCGGCAAAAGAATCGCCTTCGACACGCTCTTCGGAAAGACCGTCAAAAAGGACCCGTCAAATAAATCCTGAATTGGGAATC
>JADFMM010000136.1 GCA_022563885.1 Planctomycetota bacterium
TGCCCAGGGGTGCGACCATCACCGAGGCATGGGTGCAGTTCAGCGCCGATGCGGTCGGCAGTGCTGACAACCATGCCCTGCCCGTATCTCTGGTGATCGCAGGTCAACTGTCCCCGAATCCTGACACGTTCGCTGCAACGAACGGTAACATCAGTGGCAGGGCGACGACCTCTGCGCAGGTCGTGTGGGACATTCCTGAATGGATGACCGTGCACGCCATGGGTCCCGAGGAGCGTAGCCCTGACATTTCCAGTATTATCCAGGAGATCGTCAATCAGCCCGACTGGTCCGGCGAGGCGATCGTGCTGATCTTTGCAGACAACCCGGCCAATCCCTCCACGGGAAGACGGGAAGCCGAGTCGTTTGACGGGAGTGCCAGTGACGCACCACTGCTCCACATCAGTTTTGAGTAGAATCGCGTTGGAAGACACCTGGTGCCACGGACCATGACACCGTGCGGTCATGCAGACGGACCGTTCGAGTTGAGTGGGCGCCGGCCAGGATCGCGAAGGTAGAATTTCGTTTGGGGCCTATACCGGACCTCCGGGTATAGGCCCCCTTTTTTACCCCCCCAACGCGCTTGTTCCGTACTCTGAAAACGATTGCGAATTGGCCTTTGATCGTGTATGCCTTCTCCTGTATTCAGAGCAGACCCTTCGTCGTAGACAGGGGGATCGCTCAAACTGATGTGAATGGCCGGAGAGAAACATGCACGACGCGCGCAATACAAATCAGACCATTCTAGGGATGCCAATGACCTCAAAACTGTTCGCGTGGATCGCAATGCTCTGCGTGAGTGCGAGTAGTGCCGCCGCGAGTCTTCCCAACATCGTCTTGATCATGACCGACGACCAGGGATACAGTGACGTGGGCGTCTTCGGGGCCAAGGGCTTCCAGACGCCCCATCTCGACCGTCTGGCCCGTGACGGCCGGCGTTTTACCGATTTCTATGTCGCCGCCAGCGTCTGCACGGCCAGCCGGGCGGCCCTGATGACCGGATGCTATCCCAACCGTGTCTCCATGTTCGGGGCCTTGAACCATACCAGCCGCGAGGGCCTCCATCCCGACGAGGTGTTGTTGCCGGAGGTACTCAAGACCAAAGGCTATGCCACGGCCTGCTACGGCAAGTGGCACCTGGGCACGGTGGTCGAGTTCTTTCCGACGCGGCAGGGCTTCGATGAGTTCTATGGTATTCCCTATTCCAATGACAACAGCAAGTATCATCCGGTGGTGGCCGATATGCCGCCGCTACCGCTCTACGAGAATGAAACGGTGATCGCATTCGATCCGGATCAGAGTCTCTTTACCCGCAGACTGACGGAAAAGAGTGTCGATTTCATCGAACGGAACAAGGACCGTCCCTTCTTCCTCTATGTCCCGCATATCATGCCGCATGTCCCCATCTTTGCCACCGAGCGTTTTCAGGGTTCGAGCAAGCTGGGCCTCTACGGCGATGTCATTCAGGAAATCGACTGGTCCGTGGGCGAAATCGTCAAGGCCATCGATCGTCAGGGGCTGAGCGAGAAGACCTTGATCATCTTCTTCAGCGACAACGGACCCTTCCTCTCCTACGGCGAACACGCCGGCCACGTGGAACCGCTTCGCGAAGGAAAGCTCACCACCTTTGAAGGCGGGTTTCGAACGCCTTGCATCATGCGCTGGACCAATAGGATTCCCGCCGACACCGTCTGCTCTGAGATGGTCTCCTCCATGGACCTATTGCCGACGATTGCCCAGATGATCGGTGTGTCCTTGCGCGAGGATCGTCCCATCGACGGCCGCAATATCGAGCCGCTGCTGATGGGCGTGCCCGGTGCACGGAGTCCGCACGAAGCGTTCTACTTCTATGCCGGAACCGAACTGCAGGCCGTGCGCTGTGGGGACTATAAGCTCCACTTTCCCCATCAGTACTTGACGACCGCCGCGGAGCCGGGACGCGATGGCTTCCCCTCCAATCATGGCAAGCTGAAACCCCTGTCCATCACCTCCAGTGGTCTGGCCGGCATCGCCAGTCGACATGGCTATCGCGTCACGGAAATCCCCAAGTCCCTCTTCAACTTAAAGAACGATCCCGGTGAAACCCACAATATCCTGGATCGACACCCAGACGTAGTGGCACGTATCGACGCGCTGGCCGAGAAGATGCGCGACGATCTGGGCGACACACTCACCGGACGGGAGGGCAAGCGGATTCGACCCCGTGCCACCATATTCGACATCTCGGACAAACGCCTGCTGATCAAGCGCCAGCCCAAGCTCGGCGTCCGGGAGGAGCTGGTCACGGGCAGGTGATCTAGTCCTGTTGCCTCAAGTCGTGGTGTTCAGTGCAATCGCCTCGGCTACTTTGATTCCGTCGACGGCGGCCGAGAGGATGCCGCCGGCATAGCCCGCGCCTTCTCCCGTCGGATAGAGGCCTTTGACGTTCATGCTCTGCAGGGTGTCGGCATGGCGTTTGATGCGAACCGGTGACGAGGTGCGGGTTTCGACCCCTGTCAGAATGCCGTCAGGCAGATCATAGTGTTTTATCGTGCGGGCAAAAACGGGAAGCGCCTCGCGTATCGCCTCGATTGCGAACCTTGGCAGGGCCTGGCTGAGATCACCGAGCTTTACGCCCGGCGTATACGAAGGGACGACCGAGCCGAATTTGCTTGAGGGCCGCTGGGCGATAAAGTCGCCGATCAGTTGCCCTGGAGCATGGTAATGGCTGCCGCCCAGCTCGAAGGCACGGGTTTCCCAATGACGCTGGAAGGCTATTCCGGCCAGGGGCCCGTCGGGGTAGTCCACTTCCGGGGTGATTCCCACCACGATGCCACTGTTGGCATTGCGTTCCTTCCGCGAGTGCTGGCTCATGCCGTTGGTCACGACCCGCCCGGGCTCGGAGGCCGCCGCCACCACCGTGCCGCCGGGACACATGCAGAAGCTGTAGACCGAGCGACCATTGCTGGCGTGATGGACCAGCTTGTAGTCGGCTGCGCTGAGCAGGGGATTGCCGGCATGAGAACCGTAGCGGTCGCGATCGATCAGCGACTGGGGGTGCTCGATGCGAAAGCCAATCGAGAAGGCCTTGGCTTCGAGATGCACGCCACGCCGGTGCAGCATCGCAAAGGTGTCTCGGGCGCTATGTCCGATCGCCAGTACCAGATGGTCTGTGGCGATATGCTCGCCATTGGCCAAATTGACGCCCCGCACTTGGCCGTCGTCGATCTCGATGTCGTCGACCCGGTTCTCGAAGCGAATTTCGCCGCCGAGGGCCTGAATGGTCGCACGCATCTTCTCGACCACGCTGACCAGACGAAAGGTTCCAATGTGGGGCTTGCTGACGTAGAGAATCTCTGCGGGGGCACCGGCCTTGACAAACTCGCTCAGCACCTTGCGCGCGTAATGCTTGCGATCCTTGATCTGGCTGTGCAGCTTGCCATCAGAAAAAGTCCCGGCTCCCCCTTCGCCGAACTGCACGTTGGATTCCGGATTCAGGATGCCCTTGCGCCAGAAGCCAAAGGTGTCCTTGGTACGCTCGCGAACTTCCTTGCCCCGCTCGAGGATCAGAGGTCCAAATCCCGACTGAGCCAGAATCAGGCCGGCGAACAGGCCAGCAGGGCCCATGCCAATCACAACGGGTCTCAGTCCACTATTGGCTGACGCACGGGCGACGAACTTATAGCGGAGGTCAGGAGCGACATCGACGTTGCGGTCTTTTTCGAAACGCTTGAGTGTTTCCGCTTCCTGACGCAACTCCAGATCCAGGGTGTAGACGAACAGTATGGCATTCAATCGGCGCGCATCGACGGCGCGGCGGAAGATGATAATACGGATCAAATCCCCTTCGGGAATCTCCAAACGCTCGAGGATGCCTGCCCTGAGGGCTTCTTCGGCATGCTCTAGTGGGAGTTTGAATTCTCTCAATCTTAACATGGTTGGATCAGCACTGATTGAAATAGGTCATGCAACGTCAAATGGGTTTGTTCCTATTCTTTCCTTGGCTCGCGTGGACTTGAGCGCTTTGGGTCCGCTCAACCGTGAATGGGCCCTTACGCCCCGGGAAAGCGTTCCTGGGAGAGGGTGACGGCCTGACGAAAGCCCCCGCGCCAACAGGCGTGTTTGAGTTCGACCTGAGCGTAGAAGTCTGCGCTGTCCCAGGGCGCGACGGGGTCGGTGGCGAGGCGGTGCTCGAAGTCAAGAATCTCCCTGGTCAAGTACCCGCCTTGCCTTGCGGCAAGGTGGCGCTTTTGCGATCCCACTGTTTGCCTCTTTTCACCTCTCCGGCAATCGCCTGCCCAAGTCCGGTCGCTGGGAGGACTTTGTCAGGGGCCTATGATTTGGCCTAATCCCTTACGAAATCCGCACCGGAGATCGATTCGGCCAGCTTGAAGGTTTCGCGCCACTGAGCATCCGGCACTTCGACACGACCATAGAAGTCGGTATCGTCCAAGTAGGCGGTGGGGTCGGTGGCGAGACGGTGATGAGCGTCGACGAAGGCCTTGACCAGGTACCTCCCTGCTGGGAGCTTGGCGTTTTCGCCATCCCAATGCATGGACGCTTCGGACTGCTTCCCTGCCAGCAAGAAGAGAGGGCCCACCACCCTGTGACGCGGGTTCACCGTGCCCTGGGTAAAGGCGGCTGCCTCTTTTCTCCACCCTTGCTCATCGGCGTCCCAGGCGTGGACGAAGAACTGCACGGCCGTGCCTGTGGCCCAGTCTGCAGGGGTATCCATGACCCTGAGGACCTGCTTGGAGGGATAGAGGTTGTCGGCCGGAAGCTCTGCCGCGCTGTCGTAGCGATCGCCGACGACCCTGGCGTAGTCCTGAATCCAGGCGATGAAGGACTTGTAAGAGGCGTCGTTGAGATGCATCTTCAGTCCGCCCATATGTGACACCGGGTCCACCAATGAGGGCGCCGCATGGGTCCCGTCTTCCAGCTTGGCCGGCAATTTGGAGGTCGGCTTCAATACGAGCAGACTCTGGGTTGGATTCTCCAAGTTGATCAGAGGCAGTCGGTCATCGGGTGTATTGCGGCTGCTGGAGATCAGATACTCCATGCTCGCCTCGGGTGTTTCCCGAAAGATATTGAGCCGCTCAAACATCTCCTCGCCGTACTGAATCCTGAATTCCCCCAGCTTTTTGATAGCGTTCTTGTGGCGGGGGTTGGTCTCGTCGATCTCGTGGTGCGCGTGGCAGGGAAAGCAGCGCATCCGTTGCGACCACACGTTGCGGACGAAGGAGTCCAGCACGCGGTCCTTGCGGGCATGCCGGATGACGGCATCGGGTTTGGCGGGTCGCGCCTCCTCGTGACTCTCAAGGCACGGCAATGCGATCAGCCTGGGCTCATTGCAGCAGGCCTTGATCCAGGCGGCAAAGGCCTCATATTCGGCCCGCCGCATCTCTTCATGAATCAGTCGCGCGCCTTCATCGGGATCCTCTGTGCCCATCTGGATCAATTTCAGGATCTTCGATTTCTCCGGTGCCTCGAGGTCGATCAGTCCCTGATCGCGGAGTGAGACGAATGTCTTCTCTTCCGAGGGCAGGATGTAGTCCTTGAGATCCACCGAGGCCAGATGGCACTGCACACAGCTCGAAGGATCGGACGATCGGAAGATCGGCAGGATCCTCTCGTCAAACAAGGCCAGGGAAGAAGACCGTTCGAATTCGGAGCCGTTTGGGGCCGCGCCCAAGGCAGTGAGCATCGAGAGGATAAGCAAGGTGATCAAGAGAGCAGACATGAGTCGCATGGCCGAATGCCTCCAAGTGGGTTGGTTCCAGTTAGACATCAGTAAAAGTATAACACACAGAATGGGGATGCACCTCCCATTTTTGCCCTCGGGAAACTACGTAGGGTCTAGTAGGATAAATCACTGCGATACACCGTGAATTGTTGCGTCTCTTCATCGTCGCTGGTGATGCAGCGAAAGGTCACGGCAGGATCGTCCAGGGTAAAATCGAAGGTCAACAGTCCGAAGAAGTTTCCCTTATTGAAGCTGATGAGAGACTTCTTGTTGGGTCCATGTGTGTGGTCGTTGGTAAGCTTGGAACTTTCAAACTCGTAAAATGCGTACCCGTTGGGCCGGGCAATCTTGAAGACTTCCGACCGATGTCGGTCCGCCGAGATCAGCACTACCCCCTCAATTCTCTTTTGCTCGATGAAACCAAGCAATCTTTCCCGTTCTTCCGGGAATCCCCACCAGGAGTCCCGTCCTCCTTTGTCGGCAAATTCCGTCCAAAGCGTCCCCGAGGCAATGACCTTGAACACGGCCTGGGACGCCGCAAGTTTATCGAGCAGCCACTCCATCTGAACGGGCCCCAGCATCTGACCCGCCTCTCGGGAGCGGTAATAGCGCCCATCGGTCATGAAGAAATCGATGTCACCGATGCTGAAATCATACCAGCATCCCGGTTGCTGCGTTCCGCCCCCGTAGCCCGGGTTGTTCCAGTTGTTGCGAAAGACCTCCCAAACCTTCACCTTCCAGCTTGGCTTGAATGTCTCGGCGCCTCCTTCACAGTCATTGTCGCCGAAATCATGGTCATCCCAGATACTGTAGATGGGCGTCGTCGAGATCAAGCGTCGAAACTCCGGTCGTAGCAGGCGGCGATAATAGTAGAGATTTTGCATGTTGCGCTTCATCGGCAAGTCGATGTAGAGGTTGTCACCGAGGGCGAGGAAGGCCGCCGGCTGACGGCCCGCGATCGTGTCCCAGATGCGCTCCTTCGCCGGAATGTAGCGGGCACCACCGCCGAAGGCGATATCGATCCGCTTTCCGGCCCCCTTTGCCGGAGCCGTCCGAAACTGGGGTAGCGTCTTGAATTGCGGCTCCCCATTGATCAGGACATTATAGACGTAATGCGTGTCCGCCTGGAGTCCAGAGACATCAAACAACCCGGTAAGATCATTTGAGACCGTGATCTGCCCGGTGCTGGACTTGAATTGCGCGGCATCGCCGACCGCCTGGACGACGACACGTACCTTTGCCGGCTCACTGGCCCGCAACCAAAAACGCGCCGAGGTTGGCGTGACGCAGCCCAGCATGGGGCCTGAGAACAGCTTGAGATCATGTTTGGCGATCAAGCCCTGTAAGGCCCTATCCTGGTAGATATCTCTGTACGCGAGGTCTGGCTCGCTTCCGTCCAACAATTTGATGAGCACCGGCTCCAGCTCGCCCACAATGGGGTCGTCCGCCGGCGTCAGTATCATCTCCTTGGCACATGACCAAGCCGGGGTCATCGCGAGGGTCGCAACGATGAAGATCTGTCGACAGTGTTGTAACATGATCATCCTTCCCGCTTCCCAATGCAGTACAGATGTTTCTCGGCCCGAAGGAACAGTTGACCCTCGTACACCGCCGGCGAGGCGTAAACAGGTTCGCCCAGCGTGTTCTCCGCAACGATGTCCAGCTTGGGTCCCGGCTTGATGATGGTTGTCACGCCCTTTTCCTTAGGGTTGAGGCCTTGGTCGGCGAAGAGGTAGACCAAGTCGTTGGCCGCCAGGGTCGAAGCGCTGTAGTGCCGCGCCAGCTTTTTCCGCCATTGCAGTTGCCCGGATTTGGCCTCGTAGCAGGTGACGGTCCCGAAGTCGTCGGCGACGATGTAATAGCCATTCACCACGGTGGGGCTCGGCACGTAGGCGGCATCCTTGGTGCGGTGATGCCAAACGACGTGGGTATCGGTCACGTTGCCCTCGCCGTTGGGCCGAATGCCCATGAGATGCTGTTCGGGAAAACCGCAGGTGAGATAGAGCAATTCGCCATCGTAGACCAGTGAGGCAACATACTGCTCGGTGGGTCCGTCGATGATCCAATGGCGGGAACCGTCGTCGGGATCGTAGCTGGCAACACCCAGGCTGCCCGCCAAGAGCATCTGGGTGCGGCCGTCAATGTCGCGAATGATGGGTGTGCTGTAGCTGCGTGTCCTGTTCTCGCGCTTGGATTTCCAGCGCTCTCTCCCCGAGTCCTTCTCCAAGGCGACCAGGTAGGCATCGCCATCGTGGTCGCCGTTGATGATGACGGTATCCTTGTAGAGAATCGGGCTGGCGCAGTAGCCATGCATGCTCGAGAAGACGCCCGGCCTCACCGCCCACTTCTGCCTGCCTTGAAAGTCATAGGCGGCGACGAACATCGCCTCTCCGTCGAGGAAGCTCACGTAGACCAGGTTGCCGTCCGTCACGGGCGTGCTTGAAGCGGAGCTGTTGAGCTTGTGCTTCCTTTTAAGTGGCGATGTCAGGACGACAGTCGTCCAGAGCGTCTGCCCGCTCTGGCGGTCCAGGCAGATCAGATGACGCTGCTGCTCCTCCGGGAGACAGGTCACGACGAAGATTCGGTCGTCCCAGATAATGGGCGAAGCGTGGCCGGTACCGGGGATGGCCACCTTCCAGGCGATGTTTTGCGATGGGGACCAATGTGTGGGCAGGTTTTTGTCGAGGCTGCTGCCGTCGCCCCTCGGCCCGCGCCATCCGGGCCAGTTCTCCGCCGACAAGTCACATGGGAGAACCCAAAACGCCAGGCACGCAAACAACCATTTCACTTGATTCATAGGCAATGACGACTCCGGCAGATTCGCAACGCGGCTGAACGCATCAGGTGCATTTGTGCAAACGGCGAATGAAGTGAACTCATCCAAGCGCCGGTCAAACGAGTTGCCCATATTATCTTTTGGAATTGAAGCGTGCAAGCTCTGTCTTCGTCGGTCCGCCTTTCCGGATACATGCATGTCCTGTACCTGTCAGATTCATAAAATGACAGTTGGAGAGTGCTCCCTCAATACTCCCAGGAAGGCCGGCAGTATCGTAACGATCTATAAACACTCATGATACATCGCGATCAGTGTCTCTGGCACGAGGATTGTGATAGACTCAATGAATAGAATCGAATTGACAGGAGAATACCATGAATGCTCCACCGTGCAAAACCAAGAACATTGGCCTGCTAGTTGCAACGCTGGCAACGGTCTTCCTCTCCGGCTGTTCCAAGATGAGTGAGACCATTCGGGATGAGAATGCCGGCATGAATGGCAGCTTTGAATGGACCAAGTCCGGCTTGCCAGTGAACTGGCGCCTCTATACACCCAACACCGTCCCAACAGGAGACTTCGATCTGATCATCGATCAGACGGAATCCAAAGAGGGGACACAGTCATTGAAATTCGTAGTTCGCGAGTGCTCTGCCACGGGCGGATGGCATTCCCCCGGATTGTCCAAGGAATACCATGCCGTTCCTGGAGAGACATACCGGGTGAGTTTCTGGATCAAAAATGAGGGGTGTGAGTATTCCATACGCATCGGGGGTGTGAGTGCTTTTGACGGCCAGTATGAAACGATTGTTAAATCAAGAGAAAGCACCAACACATGGAAGCATTTTGAACATGATTATAAAATGCCTACGGGAAAGAAATTTGATCGGGTTCGTTTCGAAATGAGCATACTGCAGCCCGGTAGCTTTTGGATAGACGACATTCGGATTGAAGGCACCAGTGGTAAAAGTGTGATACCGACAGCCCGCTAGATCAGGCAGTAGGGGGGCTTTTGATCTTGCATTGAGTTCTTCGCCACAGCAAAATCAAAAGCCCCCTTAAACGATCCATAGCTGGAGCGAAGGGATTTGCCATGAAATTACAACTTGACCCGGACCCAGGGACGACTCACCGAGGATTTCTCGGTGTCCTCTGCAACGATGGTCTTTCGTTCTCGCTACTTCGCGTAGTGGTGGTTATCGTCGCGACCCTCTCAAGCTCCGTCCCCGCCCAGGAATTCGATGAGAAGTTCGAGCACTGGCCCCTGGACCTGAAGATCAACGGTAAGATCATCATGGGCAGTGATTTGAGGGATATGTCGGTTCTGGAAGCGGCTCTGCCATCTGATCGGGACCAAAAGGTGACTTTACTGTTGGACGACGCCGACCCGGCCTCGGCCGTCACCCCGCTCACGGCGTTTTTCGCCAAACACCCATATGCCCTCACGGTCAGGCGGCTGGGGCCGGATGATCCGAACCATGTCGACGACTTGCTCAAGAATTGCGATATTTTTTGTTTGCCCCTCTCACAAGGCATGACCGACCAGTTCCGCGATCGGCTCATCGCGTCCCTTGATGCCTTCCACGCGCACATTGCAGCCGGCAAGACGATCATTGCCACGGGATGGGCGACGGAGTTGTTGTCCGCTTTTTACCGGGAAACAAGCAATGAATCGGTTCGGGTTTTGAATGGTCTGAATCTGGTGCCCGATTGCGTCTTGGAAACTCGATTCGAGGATTCCGTCGCCGGTCGAGGCGGATTGCTGAGCGTTTTGGCCCTGCACCCCGGCGCGGTCGGCATAGGCATCGAAAAAAACACCGCGCTGGTGTTGGACGGTCGCAAGATGCGTGTTCTGGGTCAAGGGGGAGCGACCTTTTTGCTGATGGCCAATGAGCGCCAGCCGCTACGGGTTCGAAGAATCTCGAGTCGACGGCCAGGCAGACGTTCGTCCGGCGCCGGCCTGATTGATCTCACCCAGTGGAGGCGCGACGCGATTGATCGTACTCTCGAACCTTTTCCTCCCTCCGAACCACGCACCCCCTTCGTCGGGAATGGAACACTGGTCATCGCCGGAGGAGGTGGCCTGCCGCGTGGGTTGATGGCCCGATTCGTCGAACTAGCGGGCGGCCCAGAGAGGGCCCGACTGGTTTATGTGCCGTGCAGTGAAAACGATGTCGTGTCGGCCCAGCAGGGCACAGTTCAATCCTGGAAGAGAATGGGGGTTCGCAATGCCACCTTCATCCATACCAAGGATCGCAATCGGGCCAACAGCGATGAGAAAATCCTGGCGCCTCTTAGAGAGGCGACTGGGATCTGGTTTGGCGGTGGTCGACAGTGGAATTTCGCGGATTCCTATTACGGCACCGAAGCCCACCGACTCATGAAAGACGCCCTGAACCGTGGCGGAGTCGTCGGTGGGTCCTCCGCCGGGGCCTCCATTCAGGCTCGTTATCTAGCTCGAGCCACACCCATTGGCAACCTTCGCATCATGGCGCCGGGTTACGAACGGGGAGGGCTTGGGTTCATTAGCGGCGTAGCGATTGATCAGCACTTTTCACAGCGAAACCGGCAGAAAGACATGAGCGGTCTGGTCAATCGATATCCTCAACTGCTCGGCATCGGCATTGATGAAGGCACAGCCCTCATCGTTCAAAAGTCGATAGCCCAAGTGGTGGGTCGCGGTCAGGTCTATTTTTATGACCGCAGGCAGCCCCTTTTTCCCGATCGTCCCGATTACGTCTCACTCTCGGCGGGTTCAAGTTTCGATCTGGCGCTGAGGAAAGAGGTCATAGAGCACTCGACCGCGGAAGCGTTCAAAGAAGAAATTGATCCTTAAGGGCCAATCGCTGCCCCCCCGTTCATGGAATCGAATTCTAAATATCGTCGGGATCTAGTTGAACGAGCAAATGACAACGCATCAAGATGATGGAAACGTTGACGACCAAGGGGTCATGTCGAGGTTTCATTACAAGCAAGAGTTACGTCGCACAATCCGCCTGTTTGGTTCGTTTGCCGTTGCCTTTTCCTTCATCTCGATTACGACTGGCATATTCGCCAATTACGAGTTGGTGCTTGACCGCTCGGGACCGGCCGGGATTTGGACCTGGCCAGTGGTGATTGTCGGGCAATTGTTGGTCGCGTTAGTGTTCGCCGAATTGGCTGCGAAAATGCCGCTCACCGGTTACTCGTATCAATGGGTAACACGTTTGGGTGGAAGTGGCTGGGGGTGGTTTACCGGCTGGGTCTCGATCTGTTTCCTGATCATTGTCATTCCCTCGGTCAACCACGGGATTGCCAGCGTCGTCGGTCATATCTGGGATATTCCGAACGCTTCGATAGGATTGAAGTGGATCGTCTGTGGCGTCATTGCCCTGCAGGCCTTGATTCATGTTTTTGGCGTCCGTTTCGCGGAGCGAATCAACTCGGCTGCGGTATTCAGTGAGATCCTTGGCATGGTCGGCCTGGTGCTTATCTTTGTTTTCTTGGCCGTCAAGAATCAGCCTTCGCTCGGGATTCTGTTGGAACGCGGTCCCGCGCCGGAGGGACAAGCGTATCTTCCCGTATGGATCATGGCCTGTTTGATGGGCGCCTATACGATTGTCGGCTTCGAATCGGCGGCCAACCTATCTGAGGAAACGATCGACGCGGCCCGAACCGTTCCCAAGGCGGTGATTTCGTCGGTTGTTGTCAGCGGTGGCGTCGGTATGCTCTTTCTGATCGTGACAATCCTCAGTATTCGTGACCTCGACGCGGTCATTGAATCTAGTTACCCCTTGCCGATGATCATCGAAACCAACCTCGGCAAACCCGTCGCCATGGCGTTTTTCTTGCTGGTGGTGATTTCAATCTTCGCCTGTGGCTTGATCATCATGGCTTCCGGGTCGCGTATGATCTATGCGATGGCCCGAGACAATGTGTTTTTTGGTAACACGTTGTTCCGACGAGTCTCCGCGAGCACGTCGGCTCCGGTTCCCGCCATCCTACTGGTGGCCATACTGGGCGCATTGGCCGAATGGTATTCCGAGTCATTGGAGCAGTTACTCGCCGCTGCCGCCGTGCTGCCCGCCTTGGTTTATTTGATGACGGTGGTCACATACGCCCTGCGTCGAAAGTCCTTGACGCCACGGTCGGGCCAGTTCTCGCTTGGCCGTTGGGGTGGTATGGTCGCCGGTTTGGCCATTGCGTGGTTGGTGTCAATCATAGCGATCCTTACGATCCCGCGCGAATTCCACAACGCGACGTGGGTTTCGGCGGCCGTTTGCGTCGTGGGCGTGGTCCTCTATTGGGGATGGATCAAGGGCAGAATCGCCCGCGGCATTGCTGGTGTGCACGCCGCGGATGTGAACGTCGTCGATGAAAAGGCTGATCCGGTGGAGTGAGGACTTCGGCCAGTTCCGTCGGACCACTCTGTCGAGCCGCGGGAAATTGCCGGCTGATGATTCCTAATAAAGAGGCTAAAGGCCGCGTCACTGACGACAGTTTGATGCCGGCGAGATTCACCGAGACATTCCAGCGTCGCCGCATCTCACAACCGGACGATGCCGTCCTCACCACCGGTGAGGATACGCGAACCGTCGGGACTGAAGGTTGCTCTCCTGGTCGATGGGCCAAACGGTTCGCCGACCCACTCGCCACTCACCAGCTCCCACAGCCGCAAGTTGCAATCTGGTACGGGTGTGGTTTTCATCATGAGACGCGAGCCATCTGGACTAAAGTCGACGATGCCGTTCACGACCTGGCCTGAGAAGGGTTTGCCCAGGGGCCTGCCCGTGACTGTATTTCTGATTTGGACCCTATCATTGGTTTCTGTGAGGATTCGCAAGCCATGGGGACCATAGGCCGCAGCCAGGATCCGATCCTCGTGCTGTACAGTTAAGGTTCCATATCTGAACCACGTCGGCCTGATTGCCGGTGACGACGCGGCTACCGTCCGGACTAAAGGCCACGGTGCGGACCATGTCTAGTTGCCGCATCGGTGCGCCGATGGGCTTGCCCGTGGCCGCGTCCCAGAGGCGCAGCGAGCCGTGCCTGCCCCCGGTAGCGATCCGTGTGTCGTTGGGGCTGATAGCCACGGCCACAACTCGAACGTCGCTGCCGTGGTGCAGCGGCGCGTCGATCGACTGGCCCCTGGCAGCGTCGCAGAGCCGCGTGGTTTCGCCCCCATAGCCCATCAGAATCCGTAACCCGTCCGGGACTGAAGGTCACCGCCCTGATCTGATCGGGGAATTGCACCACGGCCTGGAGCGAATGGAGCTGGCCGTGCCAAGCGGACAAGCTTGTCCCCTTGGCCCGGTCGAGGTCGTGGGAATTCTCGGCTGCGATCTTCAGGCTGTCGGCCAACCACAGCATCCCCCGACCGACCTCTCCCTGCTCGCACAATGCCTGAGCCCGGTCCACATAGCTGCCCGCCAGCAGACCGGATATTTCCTGCTTCGCCGTCTCCGCGTTTTTTGCGTGTAAGGCGGAGACGACGGCCACGGCCAGCAACGCCGCTGCGACCAATGAACCGGCAACGACAGTCACTCGGTAACGCCGGACGAACTTACGCATTTTGTACGATAGCCCTGGCGAGCGAGGTCTTAGGCTTGCTCGCGAATGGCCTTTAAGTGTAGAGTCGAGTCTTTGTCCCGCTGGCGGCCCAGTGTCTCTTTGTCTTGAATCAGGGCATCCAAGGACAGGATACGGCAAGGGCCCATGGACAGCTTCACCGCGATACTATTGGCCTTGACTGCGTCGAAGTCCCCGACACCTGATATATGAATTAAACAGTCCAGTTGGCCCAGATCGGTGTGGAGATAGAGATTCTGAAGCTGTCCACAGGATTCCTGAGTTAGTTCGAGAGGCAGCCTGTTGGGTGTCATTCGAGGGGTGGGATGGAGATCAGTTAAGACCTGTTGGAGCAACATCAGGTTCTCTACGGAGAAGCGACAGCAAACATGCCCATCTCGTGTCATCAACGCACTGCCGTGCGCCACGGCCGCAAATCCCCCCTAAGACCACAAAGTCCACACCCCCGCCAATGAGACGGCCCAAGAGACCTTCAAGGTCGGGCATGTTGCTCCTTTACGGCTTGACGCAACATCAAGGCCTCATTCAGGGCTCGGGTATGGGCACGAATACGTTCCAGAGGTGATAGTCGTAAATTGTCTTCGAGAAGTGACACATCAATGCCATAGGCCCGCGCGGCCTGCCAGGCGGGACCCTCACGAAAGGGCTCATGTGCCTTTTTTTCTTTGACCATGCCATTCATGGTAAACACTTCTCGCACGCCAGACAAGATACATAGATAAAGATGAGCCTGGTAAGGGTTTTTCAGGGCTGGTTCACAAAAGTGTGTATATGGGTAGCAGTCCGTCTGGCCTATTTTCGTGCTCGTACTCAGCGAAGCGGTCATCGTACTCGTAATCGAGAGCGCCGAAAAGCCGATTACGAGTACGAGTACGATTCCTAGGCCGAGTCGTGTAGACCGGAATTGAACCAGACCATTTTTGAATATTGCTTGCCCCCAAAAATTCCCATAGAATTCATACGCAATCGATATTCAGGAAGCTTAGGGAAGTCGTTGGCATCCAACAGGTTCTTGCCGATCCCTTATTATTGACTAGGACAGGGCCTTTGAGGCACGAATAGAGGAGTACATGCTTTTGATCGAACCATTAGACTATATAAGAAAGAACACATCTGCCCAGCACAAGACAACTATTATCTGGATGCACGGGCTGGGCGATAGTGGTTTTGGACACGAATCCATTGCTCAGCAAATGAACTTTCCTGATGACCTAGGGATCACTTTCATTTTCCCGCACGCGCCCCCAATTCCGGTTACCATAAATGGCGGTATGGTCATGCCAGCATGGTACGACATTCTAGAGAATGACATCAGTCGGAAAATCGATGAATCAGGCATAGAGGAGTCCAGTGTCAAGATTTCTCAGATTATTCAGGGCGAGATAGAGTCGGGTATTCTCCCCAAGAATATTATGGTGGCTGGATTCTCTCAGGGTGGCGCCGTGGCCTTGCATACTGCATTAAAATACCCAGTGCAACTTGGTGGCGTCATTGCCATGTCAACCTATCTGGGCGCACCGAGCGTGTTGACTGCTTCTACCTCGCAGATTAACCAGTCCATCCCTATCTTTTGGGGACATGGGACACTCGACCCAGTGGTACCACTCTCTTTGGCCCAAGAGTCGATCAGTACTCTAAAAAAGAGCGGTTATACCGTCAATTATAAGACGTATCCGATGGAACATAGTATTCATCCTCAAGAGATTCTTGATATTCAAAACTGGATACCTAGGAACCTGATCTAAAACTTATTTCGTGGTTCTCTAATAATGCTGCGATCGCAGCCAGGATGTACCATGGAAGCCGCTGTTTTCTTGTCGGTCCCTTAGTCCAGCCGTGGGCAGCCTTGAACCGTGAGTCATC
>JADFMM010000396.1 GCA_022563885.1 Planctomycetota bacterium
ATCCCGCGCCGACTGGATCGGGACGCCGATCGACGCCTTTATTTTGTCGCGTTTGGATCGGGCTGGGCTGACCCCATCGCCACCGGCGGACCGCCGGACGCTCATTCGCCGACTTAGCTACGACCTCCGGGGCCTGCCCCCGAGCCCACAGGAGGTGCGGGCCTTCGTGGCAGACACGCGTCCCGACGCATACGACCTGCTGATAGAGCAATTCCTGGCCTCTGGCCAGTATGGCGAGCGCTGGGGGCGGCACTGGCTCGATGTGGCCCGCTATGCGGACACCAAGGGCTATGTCTTCGAGGAGAGTCGACGCTTTCCCTATGCCTACACCTATCGTGATTACGTGATTCGCGCCTTCAACGAGGATCTGCCCTACGACCGGTTCATACTCGAACAACTCGCGGCCGATCGGCTCGACCTGGGCGAGGACAAACGCCCTCTAGCGGCCTTGGGGTTCCTCACCCTGGGCCGTCGTTTTCTAAACAGGCAGGACGACATCATCGATGATCGTATCGATGTCGTGTCACGCGGGCTGCTCGGGCTGACCGTCAGTTGTGCTCGCTGTCACGACCACAAATTCGATCCCATCCCGGCCAGCGACTACTATGCCTTCTATGGTATGTTCCGCAGTACGCATACGCCGGACACGCTGCCGCTGATTTCAGAGCCGAACGCCGCTAATCCGGAGTATCAAGCCTTCCTAATGATCATGGCCGAGAAAGAGAGGGACTTGCAAGACTACGAGCGGGAGGTTCATCGGAACCTTCTCATCGAGACGCGGGAAAAACTGGGCGCCTATCTCACGGCAGCCTCGGATGCTCTGGACCTGGAGGACGAAACCGCCTTCAAGACCCTGGCCAAGGAACGCGAGCTCCGGCACCGGGTGCTGCGGCTCTGGGTGGACTTCTTGAAGCGGCAATGGCAGGAGCCCGACGCGATTTTCAAACCCTTTGCCTGGTTTCGCGCGGTGCCGAGCGATGCCTTCGCCCAGCAGGCCCCGGACACACTCGAACGGATTCGCGGCGACGAGTCGATCAATGCCTACGTCCGCGCCGCATTCGGCCAGGCCTCGCCCGCGTCGATGCGGGAAGTGATGGAGTGTTACACCACCGTGCTAGAGGACGCAGACGGCCACTGGCGAACTCGATTGGATGCCCTGTTTGAGGATGAGTCGGGAAACACCTCGGGCCATGACGATGAAGCGTCGGATGCCTTACGACAACTCGCCTTCGGTCCCCAGTCACCCGCTCACATCCGCGCGAACATGGCCTATCGCATCAGCGACACACCCCAACAGCAGAAGGTCCGTGCCAAACGGAGGGCCAGGGATAAGCACGAGGCGACGCATCCGGGTCGTCCCGACCGAGCGATGGTCCTCAACGACTCGGATCTGCTCTACGATCCCTATGTCTTCCTCCGAGGAAAGGCGGACAATCGCGGCGCTGCCGTTTCGCGGCGATTTCTGCAGGTGCTCAGTGA
This sequence comes from Planctomycetota bacterium, assembly GCA_022563885.1. Classification (GTDB taxonomy): domain Bacteria; phylum Planctomycetota; class Phycisphaerae; order Sedimentisphaerales; family Anaerobacaceae; genus JAIPFM01. The sequence continues at coordinate 1,480 of JADFMM010000396.1, forward strand.
GGGTGAGCCTGCCGCCTTCACCCATGGCAGTGGTCGCCTGGACCTCGCCCGGGCCATTGTCGATCCCGACAACCCCTTGACCGCGCGGGTCTTTGTCAATCGTGTCTGGCTCCACCACTTCGGCCGGCCGCTGGTGGACACGCCCAGCGATTTCGGCCTGCAAGGCGATCCCCCGACCCACCCCGAACTTCTCGACTTCCTGGCCGCGACCTTCGTTGAGGGGAACTGGTCGGTCAAGGCATTGCACCGCATGATCGTGCGTTCGAACACCTACCGCCAGGTGAGCCACACACACGCCCAGGGCCGGGCCAAGGACATCGAGAACCGACTCCTCTGGCGACAGAACAGAAGACGTCTCGACTTTGAGTCGATGCGCGACGCGCTGCTGACCGCCTCGGGCGAACTCGATCTCCATCAGGGCGGTCCGGGAGAGTCGCTCACCGAGACGCCCGTGACCAAGCGCCGTGCCGTCTATGGCTTGGTCGAGCGACAGAACATGGCCGGCTTCATCAAGAGCTTTGACTTTGCCTCGCCCGACACCCACAGTCCCAAGCGCTTCCACACCATCGTCCCCCAGCAGTCCCTGTTTCTCATGAACAGCCCCTTCGTCCTGAGTCGGGCCCGCGCCCTGGCACGACGAGCCTGCGACGACGATGAAGGGATGGAGACGCGTGTCGCGCGCCTCTATGACCTCTGCTATCAACGAAGGCCGCAGGCCGACGAGTTGGCCCAGGTCACGGCCTTTCTGTCGCGTCGTGATTTCGGCTCGGGCCCGAGTGCTGAGCCTGTGGCATGGCACTACGGCTATGGACATGTCAGTCCTCAGACGGATCGGACCGCTTCCTTCACGCCGCTGGAGGTCTTTCGCAAGGATCGCTGGCAGCCGCGGCAGGCCTTTCCCCATGAAGAACTCGGACACCTCTCTATCCACGCGGGGGGAGGCCACCCGGGACGCGATCCCAACCATGCGACCATTCACCGCTGGGTCGCGCCGCGTGAGGGACGCGTGTCGATCTCGGGGAGGTTGACGCATCCGGCCGACGAAGGAGATGGCGTCATCGGCACCATCGTTTCGAGCCGAATGGGACGGATTGCCGAATACGCCGCTTTCAACGGCAGCCAGGATATCAAGCTGGCCGACATTGCGGTCCAGGCCGATGACACGATTGATCTTGTGGTCTCTCCCGGCTCCAGCGATAGCTATGACGGCTATAAGGTGACACTGCAGATCACCATGGATCACTCGCCACTGGCCCCAGAACAGGACGCCCGTACCCGCTGGGAAGCCAAAATCGATTTCGCCGGGCCCCGTGCCGCGCCGCCCGAACCTCTATCACCTTGGGGCCAGTTCGCGCAGGTCCTCTTGATCTCCAACGAATTCATGTACATAGACTGATATTGATTAGGATGAGCCCTATGAGCCACTCTCCATGGGATACCTGTAACTTCGTCCTGAATCGGCGAGACTTTCTCCAGCGCAGCGCCCTGGGGATTGGCGCCATGGGTCTGGCGAGTCTCCTGGGCGATGCCTCGACCGTCTCTGCCGGCCAAACCGCTGCGACCGACCTGTCGCCCCTGGCGCCCAAGCATCCGCACTATCCCGCTAAGGCCAAACGGGTCATTCACATCTTCCTGAACGGCGGTCTGTCCCATGTGGACAGCTTCGATCCCAAGCCGTTGTTGGACAAATACCACGGCAAGACATTGCCCACTGAGAAACTAAAGACCGAACGACCCACTGGCGGCGCCTACCGATCGCCCTACACCTTCAAGCGCTACGGCCAAAGCGGCATTCCCGTCAGTGAGTTGTTCCCGAAAACGGCCCAACATGTGGATGACATGTGCATCATCCGCTCCATGCATGCCGACGTCCCCAACCACGAACCCTCGCTCATGCTAATGAATACCGGCGAAGCGCGTCTCATCCGCCCCAGCTTCGGCGCTTGGGTCACCTACGGCCTGGGCACGGAAAACCAGAGCCTGCCGGGCTTCATCTCCATGTGCCCGGGCGGCTACCCCATTCAAGAGAGCCAGAACTGGCAGGCGGGCTTTTTGCCCGGCGCCCACCAGGGCACCTACATCGACACCCAGCATACCGACATCGAGAAGCTGATCGAATTCATCAAGAATCGCCAAATCTCGAAAGACGATCAGCGCCAGCAGCTAGATCTCTTGCAGGCCCTCAACCAGCGTCACCTGGCGGCACGTGACATGGATCGCGACCTGGAGACCCGCATTCAGTCCTTCGAACTGGCCTACCGCATGCAGATGGAGGCCAGTGATGCCTTCGACCTCAATCAAGAATCCGAGTCGACGCGTGCCATGTATGGCTCCACCACGCAGTCTCGGCAATTGCTCATCGCCCGTCGTCTATTGGAGCGGGGGGTCCGCTTCGTCCAGGTGTGGCACGGCCAGGGACAACCCTGGGACAGTCACGACGACCTGGAAAAGAACCACCGCAGACTCGCCCTACAATGCGACCAAGGCATCGCCGCCTTGCTCACGGATCTGAAACGACGGGGCATGCTCGAGGACACGCTAGTCCTATGTTGCGGCGAGTTCGGTCGCACGCCCACCGTCGAACTGCCCAAGGCCGGATCCAACGCCGGCAAGATCAACGGTCGGGATCACAACCACTATGGCTTCACGGCCTGGCTGGCCGGCGGCGGCATCAAAGGCGGTCATATCCATGGCGCCACCGACGACTTCGGATTCCAGGCGGTCGAGAACCGTGTCCACGTGCACGACCTGCATGCCACCATGCTCCACTTGCTGCGCTTCGACC
>JADFMM010000397.1 GCA_022563885.1 Planctomycetota bacterium
ATCTCATCTTCACGCGATCTTCGTCCGTTCCTCAATCGCAAAATCCTCAACGTAGAACTGCTACGCTTCCGGTTTCGCTCAATCGATCACGAACGAATCTCACGCAAATCTGAGCGTAAAACCAATGATTTGTTTTTGCACAACTCCTTATTCCTCTGACGGCAGAGGTGAGCATCCATCCTGGGCATCCCTAAGTCCGATCCGAATGCGACATCTGCCTGCCTTTATGGTACTTGAAATTGGAGAAGCCTGCAAGCAAATGCCTGACCGCGTGGTCTGGCGAGCCTAGCCCCCGCGCCAGCTGAGCGGGTTAAAACTGTCCACCCTTCACTCTTCACCCTTCACCCCTCACTTTTCACCCTTCGCCCCTCCTAGGGTCAGTGGGTCAGTGGGCCAGTTCTCTGCGCCTCTGTGAGAGAAAAAGAAGTAAGCGGCCAGTAATCAGTAAACAGTAATCAGTGATCAGTACAGGCCAAAAACCGAATACTTTGTCACTGATTACTACCCCCGTGAGATCCCGGCGAGGGGTAGAAAAAGGCTTACAGGACAAGATTGAACCTCGCACGCGGTGGGCAGGCAGGACTAGACGAAGAAGCTCGCTCCTCGAGACCGGGCCAGCGTAGACCAGGCAAGGTCCTGCGGGAGTTCTTGATACTTGTCCGCGTTCTGTTCCACATGTCAAACCGAGCGACAGATGCTGGAGACACTCCTGGGTCCTATATCCGAGCGTCTCAGTGATCTCCTTAACCGGGATAAGTAGACCAACGGGAACTGACCTACGCTACCACCGCAGGTCTCCTGTTCCGGGATTCTGCGCCTGGCAATTACGCTGTCTGCGTTGTATCCTAAGGGCTTTATAGGTGGCGTGCTTCTGAGAGTGCTGAGGTAGATGAGATAAGGGGACAACCCTATGGATGCCGTAAATGGACAAGAAGTCATGAAAGCTATTGAAGCCATGAAGGATAAAATCATTGAGCAATTTCACCCGATGAAGATCATTCTTTTTGGTTCTTATGCACGGGGTACTTTTGCCGTGGACAGCGATGTTGATCTGCTGGTGGTCATGGAAGTTAACGGCTCAAAACGCAGGACGGCTGCCGCGATTGATCTGGCCCTTGCGGACAGAAGTCTGTCTCTGGATTTAGTTGTCGTGACGCCTGATGAGTTTGAAAGCTTTCAGAATGTCACCGGTCATTTCCTCTGCCCGGCAGTGCGAGAAGGAAAGATTCTCTATGAAAGAGCAGCCTGAGATACTTAAACTGGTCAGACAATGGGTCGGAAAAGCAGAGCAGGCAGTTGTTCTTGCTCAAGCTGTACGCAAAAAGGTCAGGGAATTGTTGCCCAAAGAGGTGTTGAATGAGGAGGCATAGTCAGTGGTCGGATGAGCAGCGATTGTATCACAGCACGAATTGATCGTAATGAAGGAGCGATGATGCACATGATTCGACACTTGATGGTCGCCGTTTTTGGGGTCGGGCTTGCCTCCACAGCCCATGCCGCGGAGATCACGACGCTGGGTCAACCCGCTCAACTCGATATCCGCGTCGCAGGCGCCCATAGCATTCGCGTCACTCTGAGACCGGTCGCGTTTGACGATACGTTTCCCTTCACTCCGGCGCTGGCCGAGCGGGAGTACGCAGCTCCCGTGATCAGCCTCCGCGCGCTGGACGAACCCATCAAACGCCAAGTCGGTCCATTGACCGTCGAAGTGCGGGCAGACCCCCTGCGGGTGATTGTGACAGGGACCAACGGAGAGGCTATCCAGGACCTTATCTTCGCAGACGATGGGACACTGGCCTTTGCACTAGACGACCAACCAATCCTGGGCATGGGTGAAGGAGGCCCGCAGCCCGGCCGGGACTGGCGCGAGCACCAGATCGAGTTCGATCGGCGTGGGCGGATGCACGACATGCGGCCCCGCTGGCAGGCCAACGCCTACGGCTCGCGCAATCCCGTGGCGCTCTTGATCGGCACGGCCGGTTGGGGTCTCTTCGTCGCCACACCCTGGGGCGCCTTCGACCTTCGTGACACCGAACGAGGCCAATTCAGCCCCTGGCAGCCGCCCGAGCCCCCGGTGATTCCGGAGAACGCCAGCCGTCGCGAGCGGACACAGTTGGAACGCAGCTACACGGCGCAGGTCCAGGGTCGCCCGCCCAAGGAGAGTCTCCACCCGGGGGTCTACGACCTCTTCGTCTTCGATGCCCACGAGCCTGTCCAGTTCATGAAGGACCTTTCGCTCATCAGCGGGCCCGCGGTCTTGCCCCCCAAGTGGTCACTCGGCTATATGCAGTCCCACCGCACGCTGGAAGACGACGAGCTGATGCTCGACATCGTCGATACCTTCCGCGCGAAGCGCATCCCCATGGATGCGGTGATCTATCTCGGTACAGGCTTCACGCCGGTCGGATGGAACACCCGCCAGCCCTCCTTCGCATTCAACCCCGAGGTCTTCAGGCGCGATCCCAAGGACGTCATCGCCGATATCCACGCCCGCCACGCCAAGTTCATCGTGCACATGGTGCCCTGGAGACGAGACCGGCTGCCCTCGCTACGGGGCACGATTCCGCCCGACTCCGATGAAACCCTGGACGATGCACACATCCTGAACTACTGGCGGCAACACGTCGATCTTGTGAAGGCCGGAGTGGATGCCTGGTGGCCGGACGAGGGCGATTGGTTCGATCTCTTCGAGCGGATCAAGCGGCATCAACTCTACTACCAGGGCCCCCTCTCGACGACGCCCAACACCCGACCCTGGAGCCTGCACCGCAACGGCCATCTGGGCATCGCCCAATGGGGCGGCTGGGTCTGGTCGGGTGACACGGAGGGCACCTGGAAGACGCTCGAAGGCCAGATCGCCGTCGGCATCAACCATTCCCTGAGCCTCAGTCCCTACTGGGGCTCCGACACGGGCGGCTTCTACACCACCGAGGAACTGACCGGCGAACTCTACGCCCGCTGGTTTCAGTTCTCGACCTTCTGTCCCTCCTTTCGCTCCCACGGTCGCATCTGGCGAACCCGCCTGCCCTGGGGCTGGGGCCTCAAGGAGATGGGCCCGCTCGAAGGCCAACGCCGACCGCCGCATCGATCCGAGTTGAACAATCCCGCCATCGAAGCGATCTGCCGGCAGTTTGCCGAGTTGCGTTATCAACTCATGCCCTACACCTACACCTTGGCCTGGCAGGCGCGTGACACCGGCCTGCCCTTCATGCGGGCCCTCTGGCTGCACTATCCCGAAGACGAAGAGGCTCGCTCCTTGGGGGACCAGTACCTCTGGGGCCGTGACATGCTCATCGCGCCCGTCTACAAGCCAGGCGCCCGTACCCGTGACGTCTACCTACCGCCAGGGCAATGGTATGACTGGTGGACCGACGCCAATGAAATCGGCGGCCGGACCATCCATCGCCCGGTGAACATCTCCAAGATCCCCATCTACGTGAGAGCCGGCGCGATCATTCCCTTCGATCCGGTGCGCCAGTACATGGCCGAGCCGGTCGACGAACCGACCACCCTCAGAATCTACACGGGCGCGGATGGTCAGTTTACGCTCTATGAGGATGACGGTGTCAGCCTCGATTACCTCCAGGGCCATGCCACCTGGACAAAACTGACCTGGGACGACTCCGAGCAGTGTCTCACATTGGAACCCGGCGCCCCGGAAGGGACAAGCAGCCAGCCCTTACCACGCAGCTTCGAGATTCTGCTCATTCCGGGAGGACGGACGACGCGCGTGAACTATGGCGGTGAGCGAGTGATAGTGTCTCTCCTGGAAGAGTAGTCGACGCCATGGCTTTGACAGAGGAGAAAGCCTAGAGGACGCACATCCAATGTGAACCCGCCTGGCCTTCGGCTCTTCCACCTGTCTTCGCAAGTGGTCACGGCGCCCTCTTAAAAAAACAAGGGGGCCTGGTTCAAAACCATACTGGCATGGGTATCAGTCTGCCTACCCTCTTCGTTGTCGTTGTCAGCGAAGCGCTTGTCGTTGTCGTAATCGATTGACTTGTAGAGCCAATTCGCCGTTTCGATTACGACTACGCTTACGGCAACGACGACGATGGACAGTGGGACCGTGAACTGAACCACGCCAAAAATAAGGGGGCCTATACCAGGAGGTCCGGTATAGGCCCCAAACGAAATTCTATATCCGCGATCCTGGCCGGCACCCACTCAACTCGAAGGGTCCGTCTGCATGACCGCACAGTCGCGATTCTATTCAAAGCTGATGTGGAGCAGTGGTGCTTCACTGGCACTCCCGTTAACCG
>JADFMM010000137.1 GCA_022563885.1 Planctomycetota bacterium
GGCTTATTTTCCCTCTGGACGGCGTCAGGCTCCATCGACCATCCTCGGATGGCCTGCTTCGCCTTCCTTGCCAGAGGCACGAAACGCTCGCTCTCGGTGCGACGATCATTTTGCGTAGGGGCTCTAAAGCGTTTGGAGACTGGCGCAACGCATAGGTCAGGAGACCGGATCATGCATACTTACCGAAGGTTGATTGCTTTAGCATTCTCGCAAAGGGGTCTGCTCTTGGCATTGATATCACTGTTCTTGACATCGGTCTGTGTAGGACAGGACACTCGTTCGCGGAGGCAGAGGCGCTCTCGGCGGAATGCGAACATTGTGAAAGTGATCCTTCCCGCGCCTCGCACCAGCAGTTCGCTGAGCCTGGAAGAGCTGCTGGCGAGCCAGGGGCCTCTGCAGATGCCTGCGTCCACACCTTTGGACGTGGGGGAGATCGGTCAGTTGGCCTGGGCGGCTCAAGGTGTGCATGTTGAACTGCAGCGGGTCAACGGCGGCAATGATCCGAGTGTGGGGATGCAGTTGCTCTTCGTGACGGCCGAGGGGATTTTTCGCTATGCGCCTCGAGACCACTCTCTTGAACAACTCACGCCTGTGGATTTCCGCGATCCACTCGTTCTCGCCTCACAGGGCCGGCCGGGCCAGTCCGTGGGCTGTGGCATCCTGATTACCAGGTCGACGGCGATTCGAGGCGCTCGGGAGAACAACCGGGCCAAACGTCTGCTCAACATGAGGGTCGGGCAACTGGGCCAGATCATTAAGCTTCAGGCGGCCGCTCTCGGTCTTGTCACCTTGGACGTTGCCGACTTCGACTCGCACGGATTCCGGATAAAGGCGAGACTTCCCAAGGAGACGGAGCCTCTCCATGTGTTGCTGGTGGGGTATCGGCCCGATCAAGCAGCCGGCGAGCGTGTTCCCTCGTCCGAAATCCTTCTCACAAGTGCGGATGAGACTGTGACCATGCGTGGCAAAGCGGTCCTGCTGATCGCCTCCAGTGGGTTCCGTGATGAGGAGCTCTTCGACACGGGGCGTGTACTAAACGCGGCAGGCATAGACACCGTGGTTGCCGCGGCCCGTGTGGGGGTGGCGCGGGGGATGTTGGGAGGTTGGGTTCAGGCGACCGTGGCCTTTAGTAAGCTCGATGTGGAGGCCTATGACGCGATCGTCTTGATCGGAGGCAGCGGGGTGGGCGAACTGTCCAGAAATGACCGTGTTGCCTCCATCGTCAAAGATGCCCTGAGCAAGGAAAAGATCGTGGCGGCGATCGACGTGGCGACAGGAATTCTCGCGCGGGTCGATGCGGTCAGAGGGGTTCGGGTGACAGGCTACCCTAGCGAACAGAAGCGGCTGACGGAGGCCGGAGCGATTTACACGGGCCTTAGCGTCGAAAGTGATGGCGCGATCGTCACCGCCCGTGGACCCGCCGCCTCCTTGCGATTCGGCCAGGCCGTCGCGGATGCGGTTCTCTCGCGCTAGGGTCTAAACGAGGCCCCTCCCCTCATACGTCACAACCCCGGTCACCCTCAGCACTGTCCGGATTCACCAAAGGCGACGATCTCCTCCAAATTCTTGACTCCTGGCCGATTTGAGGTTATTCTGCCCGGTTTGGATGGCCCCCGTTTGGTCATCTCTGTATGGCCTCTAGTGAGCCGGCCCGGATGGCCTCAACGGCAGCAGCAGGAGGCGGCGGCCTTAGACGAGACTCAAGCATGGTAGAAGAGAATGACAGTGTAGAACCCGTCCAGGAGGTATTCGAGGAGTTGGAACTCCTCGATGAGCTGAAGAACTCCTACCTCAACTATGCCATGAGCGTGATTGTGTCCCGGGCACTGCCCGACGTCCGAGATGGTCTAAAGCCCTCGCAGCGACGCATTCTGGTGGCGATGAATGACCTGAACCTGGGGCCGCGGAGCAAGCATCGAAAATGTGCCAAGATCGTGGGTGATACCGGCGGTAACTATCACCCGCACGGCGATCAGGCCACCTACGGGACGCTCGTCCGTCTGGGCCAGGACTGGAACTTGCGCTATACGCTGATCGATCCGCAGGGCAACTTCGGCAGCATTGACTCAGATCCTCCGGCGGCCATGCGCTATACCGAGGCGCGGATGGCCTCGCCTGCGATGGACCTGCTTGAAGACCTCAATCATGACACCGTGGACTACGTCCCCAACTACGATGAAACCCGCCACGAGCCCGTCGTCCTGCCGGCCAAGTTTCCCAATCTGCTCGTCAACGGCTGTACCGGCATTGCCGTGGGCATGGCGACCAACATGGCGCCGCATAATGTCGGCGAGGTCTGCGCGGCGCTGCTGCTGCTCCTGGAGAATCCCGATTGCGAGATCCGAGAGCTTATGACCGTGATCCCCGGTCCCGATTTCCCCACTGGCGGTATGATCTGCGGACGCAAGGGCATCTACGACGCGTACCTGACGGGGCGGGGGCATCTGACCCTGCGCGGCAAGCTGGAAATTGAAGAAACGTCGCGGGGACGGATCCAGATCATCGTGACGGAGATCCCCTACATGGTCGTGAAGACCAACATCGTCTCGAAGATCGCCGAATGCGTTCGGGGCGGGCAGATGTCGGAGGTGTCGGACGTGCGGGATGAATCCGACCGCCATGGCCTCCGTATCGTCGTTGATGTGAAAAAGGATTGCGACCCAGACGTTGTGCTGAACAAGCTCTACCGGTTTACGCAGTTGCAGAACACCTTCGCCATCGCCAACATTGCCTTGGTCAACGGACGGCCGGAGACCCTCACTCTGAAGGACCTCTTGGCGTCCTATCTGGACCACCGCAAAATCGTGATTCGCCGCCGTACGCAACACCTGCTCAAACGTTCTCGAAATCGCGCCCACATCCTGGAAGGCCTGATCATGGCGGTCAGTGACATCGATGAGATCATCGAACTCATCAAGAAGTCGCCCGACGCCCCGACCGCCAAGCTCAACCTGATAAAGAAGCCCCTGACACTTGTGGTGAGTGCCACGCTGACCAGGCTGCTACCGGAGCCGTTCCTCAAGGAAAAAACCCAGAGCGTACACTATCTCACCGGTCCCCAGGCGGATGCCATTTTGACCATGCAGTTACAACGCTTGACCGGTCTTGAAATTGAGAAACTTGCCAAAGAGTTTACGGACGTGATGGAGAAGGTCGCGGGCTACGAATTGATTCTCCGTGACGCCAATGTCCTGTTGGACATCATCCGTGCAGACATTCATGAGATCAAAGACAAATACAGTGACGATCGTCGTTGTCGCATCATCGAGTCGGTCAACATCATGGAGGACGAGGACCTCATTGCCGAGGAAGAGGTCATCGTGACCGTCAGTCATAGCGGCTACATCAAACGGATGCCGCTGGACACCTACCGGCAGCAGGGCCGCGGGGGGCGTGGGATCATCGGCTCCGACACCAAGGAGGGTGACTTCATTGAACACCTCTTTGTCGCATCCACCCATGACTACCTGCTCGTCTTTACCAGTCGCGGTAAGTGCTATTGGCTCAAAGTCTATGGCATTCCCAGTCTCACCCGACAGAGCAAAGGACGCAACATCGCCAATCTTCTCACGCTCGGAGATCAGAAGATCACCTCGATCATCAATGTCAGTAGCTTTGACGATCCGCAAGAAGGAGAGCAGCGGCAATTGGTGATGGCCACTCGACAGGGCGTGATCAAGAAGAGCGATCTCTCCGCCTACAGTCGGCCTAGAGTCAATGGTGTGATCGCCATCAATCTGGACGAAGACGATGATCTCATTGGTGTGGCGGAGACCAGCGGTAAGCACCACATCATCCTGGGGACGCGTGACGGCATGACGATTCGCTTCCCCGAGGAGCAGGCGCGTTCCCTGGGCCGGGCGTCGCGTGGCGTGCGCGGGATCAAACTTCGGGGTGATGATGGTGTCGTGGGCATGGTTGTGGCCTTGGAAGGAGAGGCGCAGGTTGATTTGTGCACGGTCTGTGAGAAGGGCTACGGCAAGCGCACTAATCTGTCCGAGTACCGCGTCCAAACGCGCGGCGGTCTGGGGGTCATCGACATCAAGACCACCGATCGAAATGGAAAGGTGGTTGCCCTCCTACCGGTACGGCCGGGCGATGACCTCATGATGGTCACGGCTCAGGGGATGATTGTTCGTACCAACCTCGATGACATTCGAGCGATCGGCCGGAACACGCAGGGCGTCCGCTTCATCAACCTCAAGGCCAGTGATAAGCTCGTCGCCGCAGAAGTGATTCCCCCGGGCGAGAACAACGGGTCCGGTGAGAACGAAACGGAAAACGCCGGTGCAGACGCCTAGGGATCATGGGTCTCAGGAGAGTGAGGGGATCGAACGGAGGGGTCGCTGATGGCCAAGCAGGGATCGACTGTCCCTTCTATCTACGTGATTTCCGGCAATGAGCAGTCACTGGTCAAGAAGCGCTATCACGAACTCCTCGACCGCCTCATGGCTCCCGAGCAGCGTCCCATGGGATTGCTGACGTGCGACAGTCAGACGCCTCTCCATGCCGTCTTGGATGAACTCCGCACCGCGCCCTTTCTGACAGACAGGCGGATCGTCGCCATCCATGAGGCGGACGAGTTCGTCACCAACCACCGGGCGCCCTTGGAGGCCTACTTTGACGATCCCTGTCCCTCAGGCGTGCTCATCTTGACCGTCAAGAGTTTCCCGGCCTCGACGAAACTCGCCAAGAAGCTAAAGACAGTCGGGGAACTTGTCTCGGTGATCCCACCCAAGCCTTGGCAACTGCCTGCGCACATGGCACAGCACGTGAAAGAGGTGTATGACAAGCGCTTGGATCGAGGCGCCGCCCAACTGATGGTTGACTTGACGGGCAACGACATCGCACGGCTTTACAGCGAAGTGGAGAAACTCATCATCTTTGCCGACGACAAGCAGCAGATTACGGTGGCAGATGTGGAGGCCCTGGTGGGACACAACCGGGTATTCGGCGTGTTCGAAGTGATTGACTCGATGGTGACGGGGAATACTGGACTGGCGCTGGAACGGTTACGCAATATGTTTGCAGAAGACAAGAACGCGCAGTACACGGTCGTAGGTGCCTTTGCCTTCCACTTCCGCAAGATGTTCAATGCCAAGGCCCTACTGAGCAAAGGCATGGGCATCCCTCAGGTCACCAAGGAACTCGCCCTCTGGGGAAAAAAAGATCAATTCTTTAACCAGGTTCAGAGGCTGAGTCTAGAACAGATCGGTCGCCAGCTCCAGCGACTCACCGAGATCGACTACGCGATCAAGACAGGGCAGACGCGAGTACCGGTGGCCATTGAGCAGTTGGTGTTGGATATGAGGTAGCGCTTGGGCAAATCCGTCTGTAGACGTCCATTGTTTTCTTCGCCACCATGGTAGGATGAAATCTGGCAAGTGCGCGCTCGCGAGACTCTTGGCTCATTTTCTGATGCAATGCGTTTGAATTCAAGAGCTTGAACAGGCGATCGGCGATTTGCTCGGTTGACTCAGAATCGATTAAGAAACCAGTTTTACCGTCTTGGATCATAAACGGCATGCCACATTGATTGCTAGCAACGACTGGAATTCCAGCAGACATGGCCTCCGCAATCACCATGGGTGCATTCTCTTGCCTTGAAGGTAAGAGAAGAACGCTTGCTAGCGCAAGTTCCCGATCCAATTGGTCATGATTGATGTGACCGAGCAACTTGACTCTGTCACCAAGCGCATGTTCCTCAATGCATTCTTCTACCTCTTTGATGTAATTAGAATCTCTCACATAGTCTCCAGCAATGATCAATTGGGATTGCGGAAAACGCTTGGAAATTCTGGCAAAGGATCGAACCGACCCTAAGGTATTCTTCCTTTCATTGATCCAACCGACGCATAAGATTCGCCCAGCTTCGGGGCATCTTTTGACATTGAAGAATCTTTCATCAACCGGGTTGTCAATATCATATATCTTCGCGGTCGTAAGAGGTTCTATCATTCGTCTGACATAAGGTGTAATGGAGATGATGTGCTTTTGTTTCGACAGCCCCCGTCGTTCCGCGAGTCTCCAAATGGGCGACCGAACCCGCGCATGCCTAGCTGAATCCGCCACCAGATTGGCATGGTCAAATCCATGGATCGTAAAAACATGGGGAATAGATATAGTCCCCATACCCAACCCATAGGTTACATGCGTATGCAGGATATCTGGCCTGAGGTCACGGAGATAAGCGATTAACCGTTTCCTGCCAGGTCCACAAAAAATGTCCAGCACCTGTGGCCATGAAGAACCAGGCAGCCTGTGAACAGTGACCTCCCCATCTCTTTCCAAGACAAATTCCTTTCGGCGATTCTCTAAGGTGACAACATGAACCTCCAAATCGGATATCAGAGACAAGGCCCTGACAAGTACGACTGTAACGGATTCAACACCACCAAGGGGCCGCTTGGAATCCTCAGGATAACGGCTAAGAATTGCGACTTTCATCTCTTCGAACGCACAAAAAAATAAAGTATCAGGAAGAAAGGTGGGAAGGCCAAGGCAACGAAACACTCGGCTGCCCGGTGTGATCGGGGTCGTTTCGTTGACTTCCCTATCGGATCGTCATATCTTCATACAGGGTTTTTGTTGTTGTTTGTGGCTACGCGCAGCAACAATCGTTCAAATGCGGCTAAGCATTTTTCCGGGGTATGGTGAGCTAGATAGTACTGCCTGGCAGCCCTCGATGCCTTGGTCCAGTTCTCCGGTGATTGGCTGATGTCCTTGAGATGAATGATGATCTCTTCGACACCCTCTGCCACCCATCCCAAGCCGTTGGCTGCGATCACTCCGTCGGGATCAACGGTCGAGACAACTGGCAATCCCAGGCTCCAGGCCTCCAGAAACGTGTTTGGAAATCCTTCAAAATCGGACGTGCAACATAGGAGGTGAGCGTTTTCGTAATACTTGGCCACCTTATCTCGCGAAATCTTGCCATGTAGGGTGACATTGGGGAGGGTCTTAGCACGCTCACAAACACCACGAACATACTCAGAATCATCCATCGGTCCCACGACATCAAAGGCGATCTCCGCACAGGCCTCTGCTATATCCAACAAACGGTCCGGCCGCTTTACTTTGCAGATTCGTCCGATCCAAAGAACGCGTCTTGAATGATCCGCGCCCAGTTCACGGTCAACATCCCCATCGCTGCTGAAATCTGGCCCAGGCATGGGCAATACCTCGGAGTTACGCCCAAAATCTTTTTGCAACATGTCCTGCTGTGTTTTGGTTTGAACAATTATCTGGTCGGCACTTCTCAGCCCATAGCGATACAGAACTCTGTGGGGGAGTGTTTTCAATTCAGGCAAGTGTCGATCGCAATCCGGGTTGCTTGCAACAGAATAGACAAATGGTCGTCCATGCCGTTTGCACCAGAGTCCTACTTGACCCGTCTCCACTCCGGCGCAGTTCTGGTAGTACAGCTGGGCGTTAGCCCTGTTTAGTGCAGCGTTTAGACTGGCCCATCTGGGATAAACGAATCGTACTCCCTTAACACCGGCATCCTTGCGACAGAGCTTGTAGACGCGTACTCCGTCAATCTCCATGCCGTCGGTCTGGCCTTCGTCATACGTCACCATGCTGACCGGATAGCCCTTGGCCGCGAGCCATTTTGCCAGGAGTGACGTCTGTCTTTCGACGCCTCCAATATGGCCATTGCTGCCTCCAATCAATGCGCCGTAGGCATAGTGCGCAACGAGGCAAATGTGAGGTTTTCCTTCATTCATTATTTGAACCCGATTGAACCACTCCAAAACCTTCGGTTGTCGGCGTACTGGCTCTTCGACGTTTTTAAATCTTGACGGCTTCATCCATATCCCTTGTTTTCAGGGGGTAGGTCGGAACTATTGCATTGCGACTTTATGTCCTGGGGAGGTTGAAATCTCTAGGTAATTATGTGCTGCATTCAGCTACTGCGGCCCCCCAATACTCTTTGGAGGGGCGCGTAATTCCATGGTTCACTCTTGATTATCTTCTTTGCCTTTCTCTTCAAGGATCGCAGCGAACGGTGCTCGCGCTCCAGCTTTCGTGCCTTTGTGCGACATGGCCTGATGAGGCTGGTGTGTCCAATGCGACGGGGCTCTTCCAAGCAGGCTTCGTAGCCCTGCGCTAGGTCGACGGTGGGTGATCCTATTCCACGGTGACACTCTTAGCCAGATTGCGAGGCTTGTCCACATCGTGTCCCTTCAAGACCGCCGCATGGTAGGCCAACAGTTGTAGGGGCACCACTGTCAGCATGGGCTGGAGCAGTTCGGGCACATCAGGCACACGAATCAGATGGTCCGCCGTCTTCTGGATGTCCTCATCGCCCTCGCTGGCCACGACGATGGTTCGGGCTCCGCGGGCACGCACTTCTTCAATGTTGCCCCTGATCTTCTCGTACTGGGATCCCTTGGTGGCGATGAATACGACCGGTGTTCCATCGGAGATCAAGGCGATCGGGCCATGCTTCATTTCGGCGGCAGGCAATCCTTCAGCATGAATATAGCTGATCTCCTTCAGCTTCAGTGCTCCTTCCAACGCGACGGGATAGTTGAAGCCCCGGCCGAGGAAGAGCCAATTGTCCTGGTCGATATGGGCTTCCACGATGGACTTGATGGCATCAGAGCATTCCAGGATCTGGGCGACTTTGTCGGGAATGTCGGACAGTTCCTGTATAAGAGAGGCTGCCTCTTCGCCACTCAGGTGGCGGCGTCTGCCTATTTCAATGGCCAACATGGTCAAGACGGCGACTTGGGCGGTAAAGGCTTTGGTGCTGGCGACCCCGATTTCAGGCCCCACATGCAGGTACATGCCGGCATCGGTATAGCGGGCGATGGTGGAGCCGACTACGTTGACGATGCCCAGCACCCGGGCGCCGCGTTCCTTGGCCTTTTCCACGGCAGCGAGCGTATCCGCCGTTTCGCCCGACTGGCTGATGGCGAAGCAGACCGTGCCTTTCTCCAAGATGGGGTTTCGATAGCGAAATTCGCTGGCAAAGTCTGTTTTGGTGGGCACTCGCGTCAACTGCTCAAAGAGGTATTCCCCCACCAGGCCTGCGTGATAGGCCGTACCGCAGGCCGTCGTCATGAATCGTCGGGCCCGCGTCAGCTCCCGCATCTCCGATCGGATGCCCCCCAGGGTAATCTTGCCCTGCTGGGCGTCTAGTCGCCCCCGCAGGCAGTTTCGCAGGGCGGTCGGCTGCTCAAAGATCTCCTTGAGCATGTGGTGCTCAAACCCTTCGAGTTCAATCTGTTCTAGGGAGAATTCGATCTGCTCTACCTCCTTGGAGACGACGATGTTGTGAATTGTCTTGGTGTGAAACCCGTCGCGGCTGACCGTGACTATTTCATTGTCCGAAAGATAGATGACGTGACTGGTATGCTCGACAATGGCGGCGGCATCCGAGGCGATCAGGTATTCCCCATCTCCGATGCCGAGCATCAGCGGGCTGCCGCGTCGGGCGCCGACCATCATGTCCGGATAATCCGCACAGAGGATGGCCAAACCGAAGGCGCCGTGGACTCTCTGCAGAGCCTGCTGCACGGCCCATTCAAAGGGGTGTTGGCCCTCAGTGGACGTGCCCTCGCCATACTGGGCGTAGAAATACCCGATGAGATTGCCGAGCACCTCGGAATCCGTCTCGCTGACGAAGGTGACGCCCTCGCCCCGCAGCCAGGTCTTCAGCGCGTCGTAGTTTTCTATGATGCCGTTGTGAACGATGGCGATCTTGCCGGTCCAGTCGAGATGGGGATGGGCATTCACCGTCGTGGGTGGGCCATGCGTCGCCCAACGCGTGTGGGCGATGCCGCAGGTCTCCGCCGCATTGGGCGCGTCGAGGCGTTCCTCCAGGACGCTGATTCTGCCGCTGGCTTTTTCAACACGAATGCTTCCTCCATTCATCAGAGCGACGCCCGCGGAATCGTATCCCCGGTACTCGAGGCGTTTTAGCCCTTCCACTAAAATGGGCTGAGCGGGTTTCTGTCCGAAATAGGCTACGATACCACACATAGTCGTATTCCTCCCTCGTGGGTTGTGATCTCTCGTGAAATGAGAAACAGACGGGGCCTAGCGTCTGTTGAGCTGTTTGAACGAGCCAATTGTCTCTGCCAGGCCCTGGTCGAAGCTGCCGGCTGGAATAAATCCGGCTGCCTTTGCCCTGGCGATCGATGCTTGGGAATGTTTGACGTCACCCGTTCTCTCCTCGGCGTGCACGATCTTGGCTGAGGAATCGGTCAAGCGGATGATTTTTTCGGCGAGTTCGTTGACGGTCAAACTTCCCCCATAGGCGATATTGTAGGTGCCGGTGGCCTGGGATTCCGTGGTGAAGAAGACGTTGGCCTGTGCAATGTCCTTTACGTAGATGAAGTCACGCGTCTGTTGTCCGTCACCAAAGACAACGATGTCCTCATCCCGCAGGGCTCTGTGCAGAAAGATCGGCACTGCCGCGGCATAGGCACTGTCTGGATCCTGGCGAGGACCGAAGACATTGAAGTAGCGGAGAGACACCGTGTTTAACCAGCTTTCGTTCTGAAACATGGTGCAGTAGTATTCTCCGTCGAGCTTGGTCACCGCGTAGGGACTCTTGGGTTCGGGCAGCATGTCCTCGCGCTTGGGCAACTCGGGATTCTCGCCGTAGATGGCCGCCGAACTGCTCAGACAGAGTTTTTTCACGCCGGCGTCGGCGGCTGCCCGTAAGACATTGAGTAGGCCCTGCACGTTGATGTCCACACACTCCGCTGCATGGGTCATCGATTCGGGCACACTGATCATGGCCGCCAGGTGAAACACATAGTCTATGCCCTGCACGGCCTGGGCCACGGTCTGTGGGTCCGTGACGGATCCTTCCATGAACTCGACATCCAGGCCGTCCAGGTTGTGACGGTAGCCGGAACGGAGCGAGTCCAGGATGCGAACGCGGGCGCGTCCGTTAAAGTGTTCTGCGATATGGCTGCCGATGAAGCCGGCGCCACCGGTGATCAATATATTCATACGGTCTGCCCGCTTTCACATGCAATGGTCTCTTTTATGATTCGCACGATGCGTTCCGCCGCCTTACCATCCCAGAGGGGTGGAATTTGTGGCTCGCGCCAGCGACCGGTTTTCGTCTTTTCGTAGGCGGCCAGGATTCTTTTCGGATCCGTGCCGACGATTTGGTTGGAGCCGATTTCTGCCGTCACGGGGCGCTCGGTATTCTCCCGCAGGGTGATGCAGGGAATCTTCAGGACGGTGGTTTCCTCCTGTACTCCCCCGGAGTCGGTGAGCACGACCTTGGCGCAAGAATTCAGCTTGAGGAAATCCAGGTAGCCGATTGGCTCCATGAGGTGGATATTCTCCAGGGCGTCGATGCGTTCCTGTAGCCCGAGCGCCACGAGATTTTTTCGAGTCCTGGGATGAATGGGAAAGAGAATGGGCAGGTCCTGTTGTATCTGTTCCAGCGCATCCAGTATGTGGCCAAAGGTACTGGGGTCGTCGACATTGGAAGGTCGATGCAGGGTCAGCACCGCAAAACCACGCTCATCGATCCAACCTTTTTGCCTGAGTTCGTCCACGATCGTCGACGACTTTGCCCGCTCCAGATTCTTCAGCAAGGTGTCGATCATGACGTGCCCTACCATGTGGACTTTCGCTGGGGCAATCCCTTCCCTGGCGAGATTATCGACGCCGCTCTGTTCGGTGCAGAACAACAGATCGCTGATAGAATCGGTCAAGAGACGGTTGATCTCCTCGGGCATCGACCGGTCGCCGCTCCGCAGTCCGGCCTCCACATGGATGAGTTTGACTCCGAGTTTCACTGCTACGAGACCACAGGCAATGGTGCTATTGACATCACCGACGACCAGAACGGCATCCGGCCGATGGTCCAGAATCACGCTCTCGAAGGCCTTCATGATCTCTGCCGTCTGAACCGCATGAGAACCGGAGCCGATCTCCAGGTTGATATCGGGTTCGGGAATGCCAAGTTGCCGAAAAAAGAGATCGCTCATCTTTTCATCGTAGTGCTGCCCAGTGTGTACCAAGAGGGCTTCGATGTTGGGGTCGTTAGCATACGCCTCCATCAATGGAGCAATCTTCATAAAGTTAGGGCGGGCCCCAACCACATTCACGATCTTCATGTCAGTCCCCTTTCAGGGTCCAGTTCGATGTCTGGTTTGATGCGGGTGATCAATCGAGTCCCGTTTGTCCAAGGACCCCTGTTTGTACTTGCCATCCAACGAGGCGTCAATCCACTTAGATCTTCTCTTAGCGCAGCAATCGACCGATGAACCCGTACACACGCATGCCGCGTGCAACACCGACCCTCTTCAGCTCGAACAGGTCGGTTTCGCCTTTTTTTTCAAACGCTCCCCCGATTGCCACTGCACAGTGGTAACCGGCTTCTTTTGTAAATCGTTTGACGCGGCCATCATAGGTACCTCCAGGATAACAGAAGAGTGAGCACGCTTTGCCGGTTTTTTGAGCGATCAGCGCCTTTGAGGAGACCAGTTCGTCGCGCAGTTGCTCATCCGTACATGTCGTCAGATTGGGGTGTCGAACGGTATGGCTGCCGATGGAGATCAGACTGTTCTCAATCATGTCCCCGATCTCATTCCAGCGCAAAGGCTCGAGCAAGACTGGGGTCTCACCCTGATCTGACAGGGTTTGGCCGGTTTTGTCCTCGATCTGACTGATCAGCGTCATCCTGTCCCGATGGCAGAGGTCCTTTACTTGCAGCTTGATGGCTTCGACCGCTTCAATTTTGCTCTGCTCATCGCCGAGGGGATACCGAAGAGATTCATCGTCGATGATGATCTCCAACTCGTCGCTGTCTGTCTTCCAGACTGAATACTCCAGGCGGTCGGGCCACAGAAACTCCCGATGCTCGACGAATCGTGACGAAACAAAGATGCAGGCCGGAATGCCCCGTTGCTTCAACAGAGGGTAAGCCAGACGATAGTTCGAGGCATACCCATCGTCCATGGTGATCACCACGGCATTGTCGGGCAGAGCTGTGCCTGTCTGGTAATGCTCCACGAGCTGTTCGAAAGGGATGACATGGGTGTGACACCGCAGATAGTCCAATTGTCCCTTGAAATCGCCAATTCCGCACCATCGAGATCCGTATTGCTCCAGGCCGTCGGCGCGGTTTTCCTCAAAGAAGCCGTGGTACATCAGAATTGTCACGTGATGGCAATGACGCCGCAAGAACCATGTGTGACACCCGCTCATGACCACGGCGGCCACCGCACTTGCCTTAAGTTTCGCCACTAGCTCACCCATCTATCTGTCCCGTGGCTCCTCACACGCCCACCGTCGCTCTACTGTCCTCGTTCCGGAATGCCATCATGTATTGCGTCAGCGCGTGGAAGACCCAGGCCTGAGTCCAGCGCATGTAGGGGATGCGAATCGTGCCGTATTTTGTTTTGCGATAATAGAAATAGCCCTTGGGGCTAAGCATGTTTTCAACCATCCAGCCCAGAATGCGCTCCGTCTGGGCTCGGTATTTCTCCCCCAGCGTGGCCAGAAAGCAGATCCCTTCGGCCGGGGCGTGGATGTCCAGGGGATAGACCCGGTCATGAAAATACTTGGGGGTGCCGTCCGCCAGGAAAAAGTTTTCCACGTAGTAGGTCGTTCCTCGGTCAAAGGCCTCCCGGTACTCTGCGGCGAAACCCTCATCGAGGATGGTCTTCAATGCCTGCAAGTTGAAGCCGGTGTGAAAGGAGTCGATCCACTGTTGTGTCTTTGCTTCGCCATAGGGCCAGGAGCCATCCTCACGCTGGCGGCTCATCGAATAGGCCAGACTGGACAGTGCCGCCTCTTCGCAGGCGGCATCGCCGGTGTATTTCAGCAGGCGGACGAGGATGGAGGCCCCCAGCATATTGGCGTTGTGAATGACGTTGCTGTCGGTCGGACTGTAACAGAAACAGAAATGGTCTCCCTGGGGGATACGATTCAGATCCCTTAGTATGAAGTCCTTGATGGAGCCGGCCATGGTCAGTGCCTGGTCCAATCCCGTGTACTCATAGCAATCCAGGAGGGCGTGACCGATGAAGGAAGAGTTCACCACCGTGGGCGATCCCTTGGGCCAGAATGTATTGCGTGACTGCCAATCAAAATTGTAGCCCCAGCAGTTTCCTGAATAACCCTCTGTCTTGAGTGATTCCAGTAGCGTTAATAGATACCGAATTCTGTTTAGAGTCGCTTCATTAGGCTCGATCGCATAGAGTTTGGCATAGCCCCATAAGAACAAACCAATTCCCTTGGGATTGTGACCCTTTTTGACACCGAACAGTGGCCGCAGGTTGATGGGACACCTGCGGAATAACTGCGTAAAGGCGATCCCAGTCCATCGTGAATGACGGCCCAGCGCCTTGACCAGAGGACTGTTGAAGGCGTCATAGGGATCGTAGCCGGCGTAGTCGTTGGCTTCTACATAGGCCTGCAATCTGCCGGTTATGTCAGAGATGTTCTTCATGCGAGGAGCTTGTCATGGACCCGAACTGTTTCGATGTATTCCGAAAAACTCTGGAATTGTACATCGTTTCGCCGACGCATTTTGGCGAGAAAACGATCAAAGTGCCGGTCATTAAAGAAATCCTTTGAATGACCAATGAGGACGATCGGGGCCTCGTCATGAAGGAGGTGGTTTGTTGTCCTCTTCAACAGGTCATTGCAGGATAGCTTGCAGAAATCAGACGTGTTCGCCCGTATCCTGAAGAGTCTGCCGAATGCCGTCCTGCAGTTCGGCACGGAACGCATTCCAGACGTCTTACCGTAGTCTGCACTAGACTTTTTTTCCAGCGCTCGCCTCTTAAGCGCAGCCCGAAGCTTGGGCCATTTGAAGTCTTTCCAATAAGGCTCCATTTTGGCGCTCACCGGAACTTCAAGCACATTCTCCCCGGGGTTGCCCTCTGTCGTGAGGTCAGTGGCTGTTGTCCACCATGCCCCCTTGAGAATGTGGACCTGAGAATAGTCCACCGCGCAAGGCACTCCGTAGCGATATCCCTTGACGACGGAGCTATCAACCTCGAGGCCGACTTTCTTCATCGCAGCGATGATGTGCCCCGAGGGTTGGGCAAAGAAGGCACCCGCCCTAAAACAGAGACAGCGATAGTCGGTGTGATGAGGCCTGATCATCTCTTCGAGCGTTTGTTTGCCGCGATGGAGGGCACCTGTAATGGAATCGCATTGATCCGTGTCACCCAGGCCGCCGGGTAAGTCCGCCAGTCGCCAGAAGTCATCCTTGAGTTCCCAGACACCTGCTTGGTAGCGAGCCCCTATCCATTGAGGATGCAAATGTAACTGTAGATCGTGACCCTGACGGACCGCGTCGATGACTTGTCGTTTCATCTCTTCGCCGGGTGAATAACCGAGATCCTGTCGGAGCTGTGCGTCAAACTGTTCAAAAGCCCAGTATTCCCCCACCTCGAACATGATGGTCATTTTTGCGCCGTGTCGATCGCAGATCCTCAACATACGCTGTGTCGGTTCAATGACATCCCGTATCACATCACCGGCGCCGTTGCCGAATATCTCGTAATCCAGGCTGAGGATCAGGGGTATCATACGCACCCCTCGAGACGGTCTCGCACCGTGATCGTGATCGTTTCTGAAGCCCCTCCACTGCCATTTCCATCGTCCCGGTGCTCGAAAGGGATCGGCAAGAAATAAGTTGGACAATTTGGGGTCCAAGTGTGCCCCATATTGGGTCGCGCCCGATTGAGCGAAACCACAGGCGTAGCTGTCCTACGTCGCGGATTTCGCGATTGAGAAGCGATC
>JADFMM010000398.1 GCA_022563885.1 Planctomycetota bacterium
GATCGAATACAAAACCGTGGCCAAGGCGGACAGCGGCATCTATCTGCGGGGTGTGCCCCAGGTTCAGATCTGGGACAGCACCGAGGCCGGCGGGAAGTGGAACATCGGGGCCAACTTCGGCTCGGGCGGGCTGTGGAACAACGGCGCCGATGCGCCGGGCAAAAACCCCACCAAGTTGATGGACAAGCCCTTTGGCCAGTGGAACCATTTTCGCATCATCATGGTCGGCTCGCGTGTCACTGTCTGGCTCAATGGCGAGCGAATCGTTGATCATGCTGTCATGGAGAACTTCTTTAAGCGGAGGGGGCCCAAGGGACCAATTTACCCGCGCGGACCGATCCAACTTCAGACCCACGGCGGCGAGATCCGCTGGCGCAACATCTTTATCCGAGAGATCGATCCCGAGGGCGCGAATTATATCCTGCGACGGGGCGGCCCGGACCGCCGCGTAGGGGAAAAAGGTTTTCGGCCCCTCTTTAACGGAGCGGATTGGGACGGGTGGCGTGGTCCCCTGGACAAAAATCTGATTCAAGACGGGATGATTCTGTCCAGAAACGGCACGATCTTTACCGAGCAGACCTTCGACGATTTCACCGTGCGTTTCGATTTCAAACTGCCTGCCGGGGGCAACAACGGTCTGGCCATTCGCTATCCCGGTCAAGGTGACACCGCCTATGTGGGCATGTGCGAATTGCAGATACTGGACAATGTGGCTCCCGGCTATGCCAAGCTCAAACCCCAACAGTACCACGGTTCTATCTACGGGATGGTCGCCGCTCAACGTGGCTACCTGCGTCCAACGGGCCAGTGGAATCACCAAGTCGTGACCGTGCAGGGGGCGCGGATCACCGTGGAGCTGAACGGTACCATCATCACCGACGCCGATCTGTCGACCGTGGATCCCGAGAGTTTCATGTACGATGCGAACAGATTCAAGGGACGATCGCGTACCAGTGGTCACTTCGGCTTCGCCGGACACGGCAAGCCGGTGGTGTATCGCAACGTTGAGATCATGGAACTCACGCGCTAAAGATCCGGCAAAGCCTGGGCTCTGCTCAGCCGTTTTAATTAAGGCCTCACTCAAGCGACAGCTCAAGGCGAATCCGCGGGACAACGGACGCGACAGGCTCGGGGACTATTCTCCTGGATGAGCTTTTGTTTCATGTTGGCAATCCGAACCATGACAGCGACCGACGCTCCCGTGGCCTTGGCCGTGACGAAACAGGCCGGCTGGAACCAAGGGGAAACCGACTGGCGCCGATTCCTGGGGATGGAACCGGATGGGTGTTTCGTTGCCGAAATGGACGGTGAGCCCGTGGGGACCACGGTGACCTGTGTGTTCGGCGCGGTTGCTTGGATTGGCATGGTCTTGGTGGACAAGAGGGCCCGTCGCCGGGGCGTGGCGACCGGCCTGATGAAGCACGCTTTGGTGTATCTGGAGGGGCGAGACGTTCAGACGGTCCGTCTCGATGCAACCGAGACGGGAGAGCTTGTCTACGACAAACTGGGCTTTGTCAGGGAATATCAATTGACGCGGTATCAAGGCACGGCCAGGGGGGCAACAGCGGAGACACAGGTCGTTTCCGCCACACCCGACATGTTGCCCGCGTTGATTGCATTTGACGCCCGGGTGGCCGGTGGCAGTCGAGAGGACATGTTGAACCGCCTCTATTCTGATGCACCCTGCGGCGTCCGCGTACTGTATCAGCAGGGGCGGCTTGAGGGTTTCATCATGACACGTCGCGGCGTTCACGCCCTTCAAGTCGGTCCCTGCATTGCCTCTCCCTCGGCTGGGGCGATCCTCTTAAGTGACATTTTAAATCGCTGTGCGGGCCAACCTGTCATCCTAGATGTTCCCTGTCCAAACACCACGGCAATAGGAGTCACCGAATCCTTCGGGTTCAAGGCGCAGCGCCATTTTATCAGGATGTACCGGGGCTGCGCCCCTACCGGGGATGCTTCCGCCCTTTGGGCCAGTTCCGGTCCGGAGAAAGGATAAGGGATCACCCATCATCGCGATCTTCGCAAGACCTTTGCCCTCAATGCCCTGGTCGCCCTGGACAATGCCGCCTGGCTCTTGTTTGCCCAGGAAAACGATCTACAGCGCTTCGACGACATGATCCTTTTGCGTTTTTGGCCTACATCGGATAGTGTCTTTCCCCGGTTAACCCACTGGAATGATAGACTGACATGACAGCAGCCGCAGATCGTCAAGCGTCTCCCACACCGCGCCGTTGGTGGTACTCCCTCGGTCCTGCCTTGATTACCGCCTGCATGGTTTTCGGGCCGGGTAGTTTGCTGGTCAGCGCCAATGTGGGGGCAACGCATGGGTGCGAATTGCTGTGGTTGCTGGTGCTGACCGGGGTCTTGATGGGGACCTTCATGATCATGGCCGCACGCATTGGCGTGGTAGGGGGGGGCGAGTCCCTGCACGCTGGTGGCTCGGCATCTAAGCCGGCCGGCGGCCATCGTGATCGGCCTTACCCTGTTCTTGGTCTGTGCGATTTTCCAGTTCGGTAACAACCTGGCTTTCGCTACGGGTCTTCCTGCTGGTCCGTCTGAATTTCGCATAGGGAAACTATTCGGGAAGGTGACATCATGATGAACTTGACGTCGTTCGATGAAAGGGAGCTGGAGGCTGTCCTGAGCCAGCCCAGCTCAGAGACACGAGACACGATTAGCCGACTGACCGGCGACATCGTGGTGCTGGGGGCTGGCGGTAAGATGGGGCCGACCTTGGCTATGATGCTCCACCAGGCGGCACCGGAGAAGACCGTCTTCGCGGTTTCCCGTTTTAGTGATCAAGCGGTCAAGGATCGCCTGGACCAGGCCGGCG
Source organism: Planctomycetota bacterium (assembly GCA_022563885.1). Lineage (GTDB taxonomy): Bacteria > Planctomycetota > Phycisphaerae > Sedimentisphaerales > Anaerobacaceae > JAIPFM01. The sequence continues at coordinate 2,837 of JADFMM010000398.1, forward strand.
TGACAACGATTGCCGCCGAACTTCTAGATGCATCCCAACATCGAAGTCTGCCACAGGTTGAGAATGTGTACTATCTGGCGGGCATGAAGTTTGGAGCCTCCGGGAACCAGCCTATGACCTGGGCCCTGAACAGTTATCTTCCCGGGCGCATGGCCGAGATCTACCGGGAGGCGCGTCTGGTCGTGCTTTCCACAGGAAACGTCTATCCCTTCGTGAATCCGGCCCACGGGGGGGCGCAGGAATCCGATTCTCCCGATCCCTGTGGAGAGTACGCGCAGTCTTGCCTGGGGAGGGAACGGGTGTGTCAATACTTCTCCCAAGAGAACCAGACCCCCATGACGATTGTTCGCTTGAACTATGCCAACGAACCGCGCTACGGCATTATCGTCGACCTGTCTTTCAAGATCATGCAGAACGTGCCAATCGATCTGAGTATGGCCGCCGTGAATCTGATATGGCAGCGGGATGCCAACGACTACATCGCCCGGGCCATCACCCTGGCGCAGTCACCCGCGCGGATCCTGAATGTGACGGGACCGGAGATTTTGAAAGTCAGAGATCTAGCCGCTCAGATTGGTGAACTGCTGGGTAAGTCTCCGCAGTTCACCTGCGAAGAAGGCACGGCCTGCCTGCTTTCGGACGCCTCCAAGTGTTTCGATCAGCTTGGCCACCCAGCGACATCCTTGGACGAGATGATCGCCACCATCGTCCCCTGGATCGCGTCGGGCAAGCCAGTCTTGAACAAACCCACCAAGTATGAGGTCCGTGACGGTAAGTTTTAATGAGAGACGATATTCGACTGAGACTCATGGACGGCTGTGTGATTCCCGCGCACCCGCTGGCCTTGACCGCGGATCTGAAAATCGATACGCGTCATCAACGAGCCCTGACTCGTTACTACCTGGATGCCGGGGCCGGGGGGCTGGCGGTGGGTGTACACACGACTCAGTTTGCCATCCACGATCCACAGGTGGGTCTGTACAAGCCGGTGCTGGAGCTGGCTGCGCAAATTGTCCAAACAGAGACGCAAGAAGAGAGACGGCAAGCACCGATTCTGATTGCCGGTATTGTCGGGCCTACTGCCCAGGCCGTACGGGAAGCAGGGGTGGCCCGGGACCTGGGTTACCACCTCGGATTGCTCTCCTTGACCGCTTTGGCCAATCGGTCCCAGCGGGAACTCATCGATCATGCCCGCCAGGTGGCCGACGTCATTCCCCTGATGGGCTTCTACCTGCAGCCGGCCATCAGTGGCATGATTCTCGACCGGGCGTTCTGGCAGGCCTTGGTGCAGATTCCCGAACTGCTGGCTATAAAAATCGCCCCCTTCGATCGCTACAAGACCTTGGACGTGCTGCAGGCCGTGGCCGAGTCCGGGCGAGAGGGGGAGATTGCTCTCTATACGGGCAATGA
>JADFMM010000399.1 GCA_022563885.1 Planctomycetota bacterium
TTTGACCGCTTCTCCATCGCGAAAGCCTCGGCGTAGAACAGCTACGCCTGTGGTCTCTCTCAATCGGCGCGATCCAATATGGGGCACACTTGGACCCCAAATTGTCCAACTTATTTCTTGCCGATCCCTTATTCCGAGTCATTGAAGAACTGTTGGATCGCTCGCTTGATGATCAGATAGGTCATGCCTATGAGCGCAAAGAAGAAGCCTCCCAACAGACACCAAGGCTCCGTCTGGAAGTGCTGGTCCGCCCAGTAACCCCCAAAGGTGAAGACGGCGACCACGGCCCCAAGCTCGATGCCCATGCCCAGCAATGGTGTCCATACCGCCCGCTCGGAGATCCCTCCGCTCTCACCCGACGGTTTCTTCGGCGTGCTCATGCTTCCACCGACCTGTCTGTGAATCTTCGACGACACGGTAGAGCGCCTGCGTCCCCTCCCTGCCGTAGCCCTCGGTGCGGGCCTGCTCAAAGAGCCTCTGAGCCAGTGCCGTGCCGACCAATTCTTGATTGATCTGTTTCCCTTGATCCACCGTATAGTTGAGGTCCTTGCAGAGCAGATCAATCATGAAGCCGGGTGCCATGTCGCCTGCCACGATCTTAGGGCCCAGGTTTGCCAGCGCCCACGACCCGCCCGCGCCGGACGACACCACCTCCACCATGGTGGCGGGATCCAGTCCCGCCTTTTTCGCCAGGGCGATCCCTTCGCTGCAGGCCAGCATGTGCAGGGCGCAGAAGAGCTGATTGCAGGCCTTGCAGGTCTGGCCCAAGCCCACCTCGCCCACGTGCGTGATCTTCGACCCTAGCACTTCAAATAGAGGCAGGCACTTCTCAAAGACAGCCTTCTCACCCCCGACCATGATCGAGAGCGTCCCGTTTTGAGCGCCGACATCACCGCCCGATACCGGGGCATCGAGAAAGTCGATCTGCCTTTCCTTGAGTCGGGCCGCAAACGCCTTGGTCTTGACGGGAGAGATGGTACTGTTGTCGACCACGATCAAGCCGGGTTTGCCCGTCTCGATGACGCCGTCGGCGCCGAAGAGGACCGCTTCGACATCCGGCGTGTCGGTTACATTGATGAAGAGGATCTCACTCATCGCCGCGACATGGGCGGGGGTCGTCCAAACCGATGCGCCGAGTTCTGTCAAAGGATCACATTTGTCCAGTGTACGATTGTGGACAAAGAGCGTGTGCCCGGCCTTGATCAGATTCTGCGCCATGGGTCTTCCCATGATGCCTATGCCAATGTACCCTATGTTCATAATGGAAATCCCTTTCGGTAGACACCTCGGCGCCAAGACGTAGCACCGCCAGGTAGAGCCTAACGATGATGACCCCGGCATGCAAGGGGCAAAGGGGTCTGTAGGTCCGTGGGTCGGCAGTTGGTGCTGCCAAAGCGGACAGCTTTTGCCAAAGACCGAATGACCCAAAGACCTGTCGACCCACAGACCCAATGACCCATGAATCCGGACAGAGACACATCACCGGCTGGACCGAACCCTCTGCTGGCGTCGCCGGTGGCACTGGTCTTACTGGTGGCAGGCGCCCTCTGCGGCATCGAATGGGCTGCCACACTGGGACGCTGGTTCAAAACCAGAGATGCCGCAGACGCGGGCCTGACCTGGTATCGATACAGCGGACTCTGCTTGGGCACCCTTCTCCTGGGCGGAATTGGCTGCGTTCTGACTTTCAATTTCCTGCAGGCAGCTCACCGGATCCGGTACAGAGACACAGGAGAGAGGCAGCACCCGGACGAGCCCTGGCGATGGCACAAGCGGTGGGCGCGAGGCAGAATCTCCGCCGGCTCAGGGAGACGGCTGGCCCAGGTGTGCTCGATCGCCTTGCTCTGGAACATCATGGCCATGCCACTGTGTATCGTGGTTCCCTTAGAAGTCATCCGCGGAGGCAATTGGGCGGGCCTGCTCGGACTGTGCATTCCCGGCATGGGCTGTATCCTTGTCTTCTGGAGCCTGCGCCTGGGCATCCAATGGTCTGCCTTCAGGGAATCGGTTTTGGAAATGACCCCTGTTCCCGGCATCATCGGCGGAGCCCTCACCGGCAGGATTCACACCGAGATCGAGACACATCCATCTGAGGGCTATCAAGTGACTCTGCGCTGCATCAAGACCGTCAGGGAGCCCCAACGCCTGCGACCCACCACCGCCTGTGTCGCCTGGCAAGACACACGCTTCGTCGCTGCCGATCCAGCCGACAATGCCGTGCCGGTTCTCTTCGCCATTCCCTTTGATGCCCGCCCTTCAACGGGTCAGACGTCGGAGATCCAGTGGCGTCTGGAGGTTCGAGCCCGTATTCTCGGCTTGGACTATTGCGCCCGCTTCGAAGTGCCTGTCTTTCGCACCGCCGCTAGCAGGCCGGATTTTCGACTGGACGAATCGGAGATCACGCCCTTCCTCAGACGGCCCGATCAGAAGGCCCGTCTCTCTCTCTTCGGCATCCAGACCCACGCCCTTCCCGAGGGCGGGCGACTCTTTTTCTTTCCCATGGGGCGCTACCGGATGACCGGCTTGCTTGCCATCTTTCTCTTCCACCTCTGGCTGGTCGTATCCGTCGTCCTCTGCATCCCCAGCTCAATCCCGCTACCCGTCAAGCTGTCGCTGGTCCTCAGCAACCTTGTCGTTCTCTACGGCACGCTGAACCTATGGTTTCACCAGAGCCGTATCGAGGTCTCGCCGGGTCGACTTTTCTATGCGGCAGGTTTGGTCAGAGATCGCCACAGTCAGGTCTTTTCCCTGGCCGATATTGCCAGTCTGACCTGCGCCCGCAGCCGGGCGCCCTGGAACCGGCCCGGACACTGCATCCGTCTGACCACCCGAGACGGCCGGACAACCACGCTCGCCCGGCGCCTCCCCAGTGAGGCCGTAGCCGAGGCGATCAGAGGCGAGCTGAGCAAACATCTATTTGGCTTGCGCACGCACCGGATGTGTCTGGGGTAGTGCCTTGGCGATGGCGGCAGCCTCCGGCGAGCAAACCGGGTGGCCCCAGCCACCGGCGCTGGTACCTTCGGTGATGTCGTTAACGATATTGTCATCTTTGGTGGTGCTGACCCCGCCGGGAATGTGGTCCAGCTTGAGGGCATGCCGCAACTTCCAGACGATGTTGTGATCGGCGCAGGAGCTGTCGCCGCTGACGCCGATCGCGCCCACGAGCTCGTCGCCATGCCGCACCGGCACCGCGCCGGGCCAGGGGATGAGACGGCCGTTCTCCATCATGGACAGCGCACGGAGCACCGGCTGGTCCCAGCGCTCGCGCAGGTCGCCGCTGGGGGCGTCCCACGCGGCGGACGCGGCGGCCTTGCCCTGCGAGATGGGCACCGAGCGCCAGAGCGCGCCGTCCATCCGGTGCAGCGCGATCAAGTCGCCGCGCGGGTCGAGGACGGCGATGGCGACCTTCACGTCCATCCCCTCCGCCGTCTTCACCGCGGCGGCGAGCATGCGGACCGCTTCATCGAGCGTGAGTGCGCTCATGTCGACTCCTCCTGCAAGTAACTCTTGCCTGGAACTTCCGCCCGCTACCCTGACGTCAGTTCCCTACAACCCTTTCGACCATCCCCCCGTCCCCCTTCCTGCCAGGAAGGGGGTGATAAAGCCGAATACGGGGGACACCCCCGTGCCCCCGGCAGAGGGGCCTCGCCCCTCTGCACACCCCTCTCCGATGCACCAACCTGGGTTGAGCGAACCCGCCAAGGATGAGTCCCGTTCTGGGCGAAAGCGAACGGCTCCGGGGTCCGGAGCCGTTCGGTGTGGTGTCTTCCGCTCGGGCTACGTCTTCCACTGGGAGAGCTTGGCGCCCTCGCCGGAGAGGATGGTCTCCACGTCGGGCTTGCGCGGGGTGATGTCCTTGAACGGCCCGCCCGTGCCCTCGTAGCCGGGGTACGCGCGCCGCTCGACGGGGAAGATGTGGATCTCGTTCTCAGCCGGGTCACGGTAGACGTTCATCGGCTCGCCGCCGTCCTCGACGATCCGTGCCTGCTCGTCGAGCATGCGGCGGAACATGATCAGGCCAACGTCGGAGACGCCGAGGCGCTCGGTCGTCCGGTCCATGATCGCGCCCTGGATCACCCAGGCGGTCTGGTCCTGGCCGCGCACGTAGTCGTCGCGGAGCCGGCCGTCCTCGTAGTAGGCGGAGACGTCCTCGAAGGGCACGTTCCCCTCGTTGGTCACCTCGCCGGGCTTGAGGCATTTGTTCGAGAGACCGAGTTGGTCGGTGTGCGTGTCGTCTGTGGGGAT
>JADFMM010000400.1 GCA_022563885.1 Planctomycetota bacterium
CCCCCTACGAGCAGCGGCGGCTGGAGCGTGTGGCGGCGGCGAATCCGGTCTCGCCGCAGGCACTGGATCGTATTTCGGTGGGACTGAGTCGGGACGAGGTGGTGGAACGCCTCGGTCAGCCCTATCGACAACGGAGTTGGCGTCGTCGCGGCCAAGACGGCCAGCGACGCCCGTTTGCACGCTACGATTACACGGACGGCCGGCGGAGCGTGACCTTCCATTTTTCGGACGGGAAATTGACCGAGATCGCGCAGGAGGTCATTGACACCCTGCCCATCAGTCAGCTCATATTTGCCACGAGTTTTCAATTCTATTTCTTGCGCTTGGCCATCTTCTTCGGCTGTGTGGGTATCTTCGTCAATCTGTTCCGCGGTGAGATGCTCGACAAGAGCCTGCACTTCTATCTCTTGACGCCGCTACGCAGGGAAACCCTGCTGATCGGGAAGTACCTCGCCGGACTCTTGGCGACCGTGGTCATCTTTACCTCCAGCACGGCATTGCAGTGGTTGGCCATGCTCTGGCAATTCGATGGGAGTACCATCACTCGCTTTCTGGAGGGCCCGGGATGGGGCCAGGTCGGGGCCTACCTGGGCGTTACCGCCCTGGCCTGTGTCGGATATGGCAGTGTCTTCTTGGTCGTGGGACTGCTCTTTCGCAATCCCATCGTCCCGGTGGCGGTGGTGCTGCTTTTGGAAAGCGCGAATCCCTTTCTTCCACCCGCCCTGAAGAAGATCAGCATGATTTTCTATCTCCAGTCGATTTGTCCCGTCCCGGCCATGCCTGGTCGAAACATGCCACCCATGATCAGTCTCCTGATCGCACCCACGGAACCGGCCTCGGTGGTGACATCCTTGATCTGCATCGCCCTCTTGACGGGTCTCGTGCTCATGGCCGCCGCCTACTTGGCCCGCCGACTCGAAATCAACTATAGCACGGACTGAGTCCCGGGGCAGTGGTGAGTGGCTAGTAATCAGTGGCAAGTTCTTGGTGGTCATCAGTCTGAGCCAAAAAGCCAGTACTGTTTACTGTTTACTGACCATTGACCCCGTCACCCTCCACGGTAGTGATGCATGAAGATTCCGGCCGCAACCGCCACGTTGAGGCTGTCCGCTCCGAGGTCCATGGGAATGGTCACTAGCTGATCCGCCACGGCCAGCCACTGATCCGACAGGCCATGGGCCTCCGAGCCCATGAGCAAGCCCACTTTTTTAGGCGGCACCATCGATACCAGGGCTGTGGCGCTGCCGTCGATGACCGTGGCATGGAACTCAAAGCCATAGGTGTCCCGTAGTCGTTCCAAATCGTCTTCGAGCCGCTCGGAGCGGCTGATCTCGAGCTGGAACACCGCGCCCATCGAGGTGCGTATCGCCCGCCGGGACCAGGGATCGCAGCAGGACGGACCGAGCAACACATTGCCGAAGCCCAGGCCGGCTGCCGTCCGCAGAATGCTGCCGAGGTTTTCGACATCGTTTATTTCCGGGCAGATGAGAAGTCTATGGATCCGTTCGATATCTCCCCAGGCCTTCTCAAGAGACACCGGCGCCGGCCGGTGCCCCAGCCCCAGCACGCCCCGGTGAAACTGAAATCCCACCATGGAGGAAATGATCTCCTTCGAAGCTTGATAAACGGGGATACCCTCCGGGACATCCCACGGACCCGAGGCGAAGCATGCCTTGGTCATGAGAATTGAATGCGCCTCGATCTCTGAAGTCAGCAGACGTCGAACCAGTTGCCGGCCTTCCACGACGAACAGGCCCTGCTCCTGTGCCAGTCGCCTGTCCTTTAGTTCACGATAGGGCGTGATTCGTGCATCGTTCGGATCGGTGATGGGTTCAGGCTTCATGGGCTCGTTGAAGGATTCTCCCGGCTTGTCCTTGCCATGCAGGAACAGGGTAGAGTTTTTCGTGCCTCCCGTCTTTGACCCCTTTTTCTCGCGAGAGGGGGAAAATGAAAGAGGAACTTTTCTGTCATTCCCGGTAATATACCGGCAGACTGAATATCCAGCCATGCTGAAAGGCCGGTAGGTGAAGGACACAACAGGGTCACGAGATTGCTATGGACCAGACGATCAGAAAAGGGAGTCGAAGATGAAATGCCCAGCATGTGACAATCAATTGGAGCAGAGAATCGTGGGAGACGTAGCTGTCGATGTTTGCAATAACGGCTGCGCGGGAATATGGTTCGACAACCACGAGTTGCAGCACGTCGACGAACAACATGAAGCGGCGGGGGAGAGCCTATTGCAGATCGCGAAGAACCCGCAGACCTCGGTTGACCACAGCGAAAAACGGTTTTGCCCGAAATGCGAATCGCAGAAAATGATGAAGCACTTCATGAGTGTGAAGCGAGAGGTGGAAGTGGATGAGTGCCCGAACTGCGGGGGCTTCTGGCTCGATGCAGGCGAGTTAGGGCAGATTCGCGACCAGTTCGAGACACAGGCCGATCGCGAGCAGGCAGCGCATGCCTATTTCTCCGACACCTTTGGCGATGAAATCGAGACAATGCTTGCCCAAGGCGGCGAGAAGCGCAAACGGGCCGGCAGCATTGCCCGGATGTTTCGCTTCGTCTGTCCTTCGTACTACATTCCCGGCAAACAAAAGTGGGGAGCGTTCTAGCAGCGGGAGGGGCGACGATAATCCATGCATGGCATGCGGGCATACCCGGTAGAATTGTAACTGTCATGAAACTCTTAGCCACCTGATTTCCCTCCTCTATGTTTAGATTCCTTCACGCTGCCGATCCTCATCTGGACAGCCCGCTCCAAGGGTTGGAAGCGCATGAAGGCGCGCCGGTAGACGTGCTGCGGGGCGCGAGCCGACGCGCCTTCGAGAACCTGGTCCAACTCGCCATCGACGAGCCGGTTGATTTTCTCGTGATCGCTGGAGACCTCTTTGATGGTGATTGGAGGGATTATAGCACAGGTCTGTTTTTTCGCGGACAGATGACTCGGCTACAAGACAGGGGAATTCCGGTTTACGTGATCAAGGGGAATCATGATGCGGCGTCTGTGATCTCCAAGAAGCTCAGATTGCCGGACAACGTCCGCGACTTTTCCACGCGTGCGGTGGAATCGATGGAGGTGCACGGACTGCCTGTGGTGATTCATGGTCGGGGGTTTCCCCAGCGCGCGGTTCCGGAGAATCTGGCGAGCGATTACCCAGCGGCGGTCTCGGGCAAATTTAACCTGGGACTTCTTCATACCAGTCTCACCGGCCGTCCCGGTCATGACACCTATGCGCCCTGCTCTGAGCAGGATCTGCGTGACAAAGGGTATGGCTACTGGGCCCTGGGTCACGTTCATCAACCCGAGGTCATCAGCAAAGACCCGTGGATAGTGTTCGCCGGCAACTGCCAGGGGCGACATGCCCGGGAGACGGGGTCGCGTGGATGCCGCCTAGTTGCGGTGAATGATTCCTTGGAAGTCGAAAGCGTGGACTGGCGCACGCTGGACGTAGTGCGTTGGCAAGCGTTGACCTTAGATCTCACCGGGGCGACGCGGGAAGCCGAGGCCTTGGAGCGCATCCGTGCGTCGCTATCCGACGCTGCGACTGAGGCGGAGGGCCGACTGGTGGCCGCCAGGATCACCTTGACCGGCGCGACCGCTTTACACGGCGTTTTTCATCGGGATGCCGAGCGTTTGAGAGCTGAGGTTCTGGCCCTTGCCCAGGATTTTGGCGAAGGGACCATTTGGATTGAGCGGATCAAGATAGCGACGTCACCGGTTTATGACCTCAGCCAATTGGCTCAGCGCGATGCCCTCACAAAGATCGTGTTGGAAACGCTTGAGGAGGCGACCCGAGGCTTCGAGGCACTACCGGACGACATTGCCGACATGCTCCGCGTGTTGCCTCCCGAGGTCCGGACAGAATTAGAGGGCGAGTGGGACCCCCAGCGGCGCGGTGCTGTGATAGAGGAAGTCCGTGCAATCGTCCTGGCGGCGCTCGAACAGAGAGGAGGGGACGTCGCATGAGGTTCCAGCGCTTGCACGTCCCGGCCTTTGGTCCCTTTACCCATCTGGAGCTCAATTTCCCCAAGAAGGATCGAGATCTACATGTGATCTATGGAGATAACGAGGCTGGAAAGAGTTCCCTGCTGCGCGCCATTCGTGACCTGCTCTTCGGCATCCCCGGGCAATCACCCGACAACTTCCTACACGACTACAAGAACCTCCGCCTCATGGGCGAGATCGCGAATCATGCGGGCAAAGAACTGATTTTCCAGCGACGTAAAGG
>JADFMM010000401.1 GCA_022563885.1 Planctomycetota bacterium
TGGCCCTGGGTTTGGATCTACCTCGTAGCACCGTCCGCTTTGGAGAGCCCATCAACGGTACAGTGACCGCCACCAACCACTCCCCGGAACCGCTCGTGATCCATGACCAAGGCCTGTTTCCGGGGACGGTGCGTATCGACGCCCGACTGTCAGGCGACATGACCCTCTCTCTGCCGGCGTTGATCACGAAACGGCTCTTCTCCGATGTGCTTGTTCGGCCGGGCGAGCGCGTGACGGCCTCCGTGCGGCTCGATGTGCCCCACCTCAGGCGAACTCTCTGCGCCTACCCGCAGGCGTCCCTGGAGATCGACTTCTCGATTCTCTGGGACGGCGGCGTCCGCGCAGCCGCCGATGGGTCGGGTGACGTGCTTTCGGGACCTCGACCCTTGCCTGTGACCGTCAGCCGGCCCGGCGTGAACATCAGCAGTCGTTCCATCAATGACCTTTACAATGCAGTCCCCACCGCCGATGCCCGGGGCCGCATCGAGACCGCCAAACTCTTCATTGGTCTGCTCAAAGAACAGGAGTTAATGTACCGGGAACAGCAGAAGAATCGAGACGTGTTGTATCGATTCAAGTATGCGGATTGGATGTCCGCGAAACTGCGCTCCGCGCTGACGAGCGACTCGGGCTTGCTGCTACACAGCCCTGACGAGCAGTGGGAATCCATTGCCATCATCCTGAACCTCCTGAGCGGCTTGACCCTGCCGGCGGATCTTGTCCAGACAATCTCCACACATCTGAATAGCTCACGTTGGCCCCTACGTCTGTCCGCCCTAGTGCTGCTCGCGCAAGATCCTCGTCACAACATCCAGGCCGTTTTGCAGTGGACGGCCCAGCACGACGAGCACATGTTGGTGAGGGACATGGCGCGGGCCCTGTTAGGAGCCGCGCATCGTTAAGTGATGCGCGGTTTAAAATCCTTCTCGCATAGGTGCCAATCCGTGTACCACTCCTCGTGGTCGTAATCATCGTAGCGGTTGTCGTTGTCGTTGTCGTAATCGATACCCCTGATTGCCCCAAGTGACTGTTTCGATGACGATCACGAGGGTAGACAGACGGGTACTTACACAAGAGAGGTTTGGAACCCTGCCTCGATTTTGGTCGAAAACCAAAATTAGAGTTTGAAAAGCCAAGCCTATTGAGTAGGATGCTCCTTTCAAAAAATCTCGAAGCAGCGCATCGAGTTGGCCCCATCGTCTAGGCAGGTCTAGGACACCGGGTTTTCAACCCGGCAACAGGGGTTCAAATCCCCTTGGGGCTAGTCCAGAGTTCTCTTTGTCGTCACCTGAGGCGCACGCAGGTAGTAGGGTGTCAGGGTCAGTGGGTCTGAGAATTCTCCCCTTGCCGCCTTTTCCTTTCCCAAGGCGTAGACCGTTGCTGCGCTGGGCATCCAGAAGGATGGATCCAGGATAGAAATCTGATCCCCGGAAAAACGTGCGCGGTGGTGAAGCAAGCCCTCCCCCAAGAGCGAGATGGACCCGCCCAGTGAGGCACAGCGAGACAGGATCTCTTCCGGCGTTTGCAGGCAATCGGCGAAGACCTTGTGCAGGTGAGCGCTCGCATCTGTGCGTTGATACCCTGCAGTGAAGAATTGACCCCGCTTGGCGTCAAGGATGGGCGCCACGTAGTCCGTTCGGACAGACCGGCAGGCGTTGGCGGCGATCACGTCGAGTGTGTTCACGGCGACGACGCGGGTGTCGTTGGCCAGGCTCATGGCCTTGGCGGCAGACACGGCGATCCGTAGTCCCGTAAAGCTCCCGGGCCCAATCGAGATGAAGCAGTGGCTGATGGCCTGACGTGTCCACGATGTCTTTTGGAGAAGTCTTTCAATAGAAGGAAACAATTCGGCGCTGTGTTTCATCGGTGCAGAGAAGGTCGTTTCGTCGAGCAACTCTTCGGACGTTGCCAGCGCGACCGATCCGATGCGCCCAGAGGTCTCTATCGCCAAGATCAGTGCCCGAGAATCCAAATTACCCAGCCCATTCGAGAATTGCGTGATCGTCACACTCAACCGACTCCTTCAAGTCTATCACAGGAGGTCGCCCATGGCGCGGCGAAACTCGGTCGCGTCCATGCGGACTCGTCTCAGAGTCCCGCCGGTGACGACTGAAAACGACTTCGCGTGACCCGCCCAGCGGGAAGAGAAGCCTCTCTCCCTACGACGATTCATCCTTCCCCACCAATCTGGGAAGTAACGGTGGATGGCTTGAAATGCGATTTTTCCCTTGCAATAAAAAAAATAAATCACTAGAGTAAGTGTTGATGTATCCAACCTAGAATCTTTGACTTGAGGTTGCTAGTTTACGTACAGGGTGTTTTTTCGTTTCTCTTTTGAGGGGTGATCCTCATTTTTCGGCAGGAGGTATGTTTTGAACAAGACGAGATCCGTACGCAGAGTCTACGCTGAGAAAGCACAGCCGGTCGTCTTAGCCGCGGTTTGGGCGCTATCGATTTTCGCGATGGCAGGCGTAAATGTTTGTGCGGCACAGGGACGAGACACTATGCGTCCGGTCGCACGCTACCTCATGGACGTTGGGGCAAAGCAATACAACGACGGTCGCTATATCGACGCGGAAAAGACCCTGTTACTCGCCCAAGACTACGTGCAGTACCTGCCGGACAAGGACCGAAAGAAACTCGACACTCTCCTGGAAAGCGCCCATAAGGCGGCCATCGCCCGTAAGAAGGCCTTGCAAGAACTGCACGTGGCTCAGGCGTTGGCCCGGCAGAACAAACCGAAGGAGGCCCGTGAGTATCTGGTCCGGATCGAGGACAATCGATATCTTAGCGCTAAGGAGCGGCAACAGGTCGCTGCGCTCCTGAACTCGGAGGGGCCTGCCAAGCGAGAAAAACCCGGCTCCCTCCTGGGCAGAATCGGAGGCCGCTTTGCCCGGTTGGCGGCGCGATCGGCCGGCGCGAATGCGGAGACTGCCGATGCCGTAGCGGCGTCTCCCGACGTGAATGACCCTCCCGTGCAGGCGACTGAAGGGCCGAGTGTTTCAGCGGCTGCCGGTGCCGGCAACGGCGGTTACATTGCGGTGATCAAGCAGAAGAGAAAGATCATTCGGGATCATGTTGCCGCCGTGATGGGGGACAGCACAGCGAAGGTCGCGGGACTTGTCTCAGCCGGTCAGTTTGATGCGGCCCAAGACCTCGTGGATAAGGCCATGTATTTGGTTGAGAGCAATGAGCTTCATTTGGGCAAAGACCTGACCCAGCGCCACACGATGGAGTTGAATGAGCTCTCCGCCAGAGTCATGCAGGCCAGACAGGAGAGCGCCTGGCAGGCCGACCAGGAGGCACGCAAGGCCGCCGCGGCCACCCAGAAGCGTTTGCATGACCAGGATGAGATTGAAAGACAGGTGGGCATCATTGAACTGTTGGAGCGGGCCAAGGCCTACAAGACGCTGCAGCGTTATGACGCCGCGCTCGGGCAGCTCGAGAGTCTCTTAGCCCAGGATCCCCAAAACTTCGAAGCGCGGGCACTGAAGCGGGAACTCGAGGATATTGTCTATGCCCGCAGGCAGCGGGACATCATCAGTGAGACCGCGAAGGAACGTGCCGATCTCTTTTTGAAGTCGGCAGAGTCCACGGTGCCCCATGCGGAGGAACTGAACTACCCCAAGAATTGGGATGAAATCGTCGCCAAACCCACGCGAACGCCGGACCGAGCCGTGGAACTGGATCCCGCCAACGCGAGAATCTATGATCAACTCGAAGAAATCGTGGATCTCTCGACCCTCAGGCCCGAGACCTCGGTGCGCGAGGCCGTGGAGTTACTCAAGAACTCGGTCGATCCCCCGCTGCAAATCGTGGTCTTGTGGCGGGATCTGGAGGACAACGCAGAAGTCGATCCGGAGGGACCCATGGACCTGGACAGCCTGCCGAATGTGCGTCTGGGCACCGCCCTCGATAGCCTGGTGCTGGCCCTGGGCGCCGGGTTCTACGACATAACCTATATCGTCGAAGGCGGGGTCATCAAGATCGGCACACGCGAAGCCCTTCCCGCTAAACTCGAAACCCGTATCTACAATATTGTGGACCTGATGCACCCGCCGGCCGAGTACTGGCAGATAGGTTCCCTGTTGGGCCTAACCTCCTTCATTACGACCTCGTCACTCCAGCAGATTGGCCTCACCATAGGTCTGCAAGCCGGCGGCCAGCAGGGTGGCGGTGGCGGCCTCGGCGGTGGTGGCCTCGGCGGCGGCGGCCTCGGTGGC
>JADFMM010000008.1 GCA_022563885.1 Planctomycetota bacterium
ATGCTCTTCATGGTCGTACGTTTGAGTCTTTCGTCTCACGGGTCACGGGGTCTGCATCTTAGGGATCGGCAAGAAATAAATGGGACATTTTGGGGTTCAAGTGTGCCGTAGATTTGGTCGCGCCGATTGAGCCAAACCGGAGGTGTAGTGGGCTACAGTGAGGAATTGGCGATTGAGAAGCGGCCAAAGATGCGGTGCAATTGGGCATCCAAAAGTTTAAGTTATTTCTTGCCGGTTCCTTACTCTTCTATCACAACGGCTCGATTATACGCCCAATGGAGGCGCCGTCCAGTCCTACGAAGTCCTCCCCAAGACCGCGCAACTCGGCCAGTATCTCACCGACGAGTACTATGTGCTGCCCTGGTAAACAGTTCAATTCCTTGGCACAGGGCGTATGGAATGCGGATCGCCGTGCGGCGGGTCAAGAACCAGTGTGTATGGATGTCTCCTTTGGGACGTGGCGAGGGACCTCTTCGGGACCCTCACTATATGGCCGCCGGTGGTTGTAGTCCCAGACTGGACACAGTCCCCCTACGGCGGTAAAGTTCCCAAACTCGATTCAAATGAATCGAGTTTGTTGCATTAATGATTTGAATCCGCCGTGGCAATTGTCCTGCTTGGGCAGAAGGAGACTCACCGCCATGAAGATAGAACATGTTGCACTCAATGTGGCGCAGCCCGTGGCGATGGCGGCTTGGTATGTCGAACACCTGGGCATGCGGGCCGTCCGCAGCATGGACACCGAACCCTATACGCATTTTCTGGCAGATAGCGGTGGGACCGTTATGGTTGAGATCTACACGAATCCGCCCGATCGGGTGCCCGACTATGCGGGAATGGATCCCCTGTTGCTGCATCTGGCCTTTGTCAGTGACAGCCCGGAGGTTGACAAGCGTGCCCTGCTGGCGGCCGGTGCCACGCTCGTCGAAGAGGTCCACGCTGAAGATGGGTCACACCTGGTGATGCTCCGAGATCCGTGGGGTTTGCCCATCCAGCTCTGTAGGCGGGGGATACCGATGATACTCTCATGACGGTCCCTTGCCACGCGCAGCACTCTATGTGAGCGAGCCAGAGGAAAGGAAAGTCCAGTGGAAATACGCTATGTTAAGGATGAGTCGTTGAATTGAGCGGCGTCACCTTCTCGGGCTGCAAAGTTCAGCTTGACTAATCTGCCGGGTCCTCGACAATAGGGATCGTCAAGGAATAAGTTGTGCAATTGGGCATTCAAATGTGGAAGTTATTTCTTGACGGTTCCATAGGGCCTCTGCCTCTCCCAAAAGCGTGAGTTCACGGCCGAGCAGAGAAAAACAACGGCAACTGGGAGCGATGCCATGGTGTCCTTTTCGGATCGACCAAGCGGCAGAGACTCTTCTTTACTACGCCGACATTGAGACCGAGGTATGAAATCAAACCGAACGCCTTTTTGGCTCATGGCCGGCTTGGCCCTCCTGGCGGGTTGCTCCCGTCCAGAAGTAGACCTGGGTGTGGAGTTGAGTCCCAATGCCTACACGGTCTCGGTCAAGATTCTGGAGTATAGCGAAAAGGTAGGGGCCCTGCTCCGCGATTCGAGCGAAAAGACCATTGCCAAGGTCATGGGCCACGAAGGGACCCTCGTCACCACCCTGCCCACCGTCCACCTGCTGCCCGGAGAGAGCCGGGAGGTGGACCGGCGGAAGGAGCATCCCTTCCTCGTGGACAGCGACACCATGCCGAATCGCTATCAGAATTTTACCACCGGAGAATACCTCCGCGTGATGCTGACGCTGATGCCCAGCGGCGCGCCCGCACTGGCCATCCACTTGGATGCGCCCAAGGTCGTCGGCTGGGAGGACGTCTTGGGCCCCGGGGGAATGACCTATATATACCCGCAATGTCAGACGATCCTCGTCCATTCCACGCTGTCACCGCGCTGGAGTACCTGGCAGATTGTGGACCAGAACGCCGAAGCGGCGGTGGTGGTCCGCATCGATCGACCCACATTGAGCCCTCTTCTCTCGGGGCAAGACAGATGAAGAAAATTGGATTGGCATTAGGCGGGGGCGGCGCAAAGGGCTTGGCCCATATCCCCGTGCTCCAGGTCTTCGATGACCTCAACGTTCGTCCTCACTGCATCACCGGTACCAGCATCGGCGCGGTCATTGGGGCGCTCTACGCCGCAGGCCTGACGGGCAGACAAATCCGCGAGCGCGTTCAGCAGATGGTCATCAACAGGGGAGACTCTTTCAAACAGGTCCTGAAGAAGAAAGAGGCCTTTAAGACGCTCGAGTTTTTTGACTGGAGCTTTAAGACCACCGGCCTCTTCAAAGGCGACAAATTTCTGGAGTTTCTCTTTGAGTCCATGGGCGTGGCTCGATTCGAGGACCTGGAGATCCCACTCAGCATCGTCACCAGTGATTTTTGGACCGCGGAAGAGATCGTGTTGACCTCTGGTGAGTTGCTACCGGCCGTCAAGGCCAGCATGGGATTGCCGGGGCTCTTCACGCCGGTTGAGCGCGATGGCCGTGTCTTGGTCGACGGCGGTGGCGTCAATCCGCTGCCCCATGATCTGTTGCAGGGATGCGACCTCATCGTCGCGATCGACGTGCTGGGCTCTCGGACCCGGAAGAAGGACAAGGTCCCCAACATCTTTCGGGCCGTCGTAGGCATGTTCAACGTCATGCAGCACACCATCGTCGAACAGAGGCTTAAACTCAGTCCGCCCGACATCTACATCAAGCCGGATATCCAGGGAGTCGACATGCTGGAGTTTCACAAGGCAGACAGGATCTTCGAACAGGCCGAACCAGCCTGTCTGGATCTGCGGCGGCAACTGGAAGAGTGCGTGTTGGTTGGATAGCGACTGGAACCGTCAGACGTCGCTAGGACGGGCTTGCATCTGCTCCTCTCTGAGGTATATTTGGGAGTAGCGTCCTGGGCTAGATGACTAATTATGACAAGGAGAATTGAGATGAGTGCACGATTTGTTTTGCCGGCCCTGCTGAGCTTCCTGCTTCTCGCGGGCTGTACCAAGAAGGAGACAGAAACAGGGGCCAAAGAGAGCGAATCTTCCGGAGAGGCCGAAATCGTCGCAGACGTCAAGGAAAGTCTGAAAACCGAGGTCGAGGTGATTAGCTTGACCGACGAAAACTTTCAGGCGGCAATCAGTGAGGGCTTGGTGCTGGTTGATTTTTGGGCCACGTGGTGTGGTCCCTGCCAGATTCAGGGTCCGATTGTGGAGGAGTTAGCCGGTCAGGTGAAGGGGGTGGCCAAAATTGTCAAACTCGATGTGGACAAAGCGCCGGTCACGTCAGCTAAATACGGGATTGAGAACATTCCGACGCTCATGCTCTTCAAGGACGGTAAGCAGATCGAGCAATTCGTCGGTGTCACCAAGGGCAAGGAACTTCTGGCGGCTATCAACGCTGCAAAATGATAGAGTCGGCACCGCTCTGTTTCCCGTTCGCCCTTGCCGTTCCCTCGACACCGTTACAGAGCAAACGATGACTGAGAAGCAGCGATTTATGTTCCCCATCTTGATCGCCTTGACCATGCTTTTCGTTTTGCTCGGTCAGCTGGTCACCCAGTGGTATATGTTTCGCTACCGCCTTTACGACAGTCAGAATCTGGTCTTGAATCCGCAACACTATCAAGCCACCATACTCACGGCGGACGAGTTTGCCCAACTGGCCGATCCCAACATCCGGACGGTGGTCCTGGCGGCCGGTGAGGTCACACTGTCCAAGCCAGACCTTGCGGACTGGGAAAGCCGTAATCTACCGGCCTATCAATCGGTGTATGACGGCCGCTACTATCTCAAGCTCACGACCAAGGGGACGGCTCATATCTTGCCCTATTTCTGGTCCTTTTTCCCACAGATCTTTTTTTTCGGATTGGCGGCATTTCTGGTGCTCTTAATCCAAGCCGTCAAACAGGCGCGTCAGAAGAGTTAGGACTGGGGACTGAGGGCCGACTACGGGCTACCGATTACTGATTACTGATTACTGATTACTGTCGTTCCACATCGCAACGCACATGAGCATGGCGACAAGCTACGACTGCCCTGGGGCCGCTACGGTTTTGGCTGGACCATTCTTTGCGATTCACGTATGACTTATGGGGTCGTGGTCAGTGGGTCTTGCTGGTCGGACAGTGCATTCGGCTTTACAGCGTTGAGACGGGAGGGCTGGTTGTGCTCGTCCCTACGGAACGCTGGCCGCGACTCTCTTTTCAAGGAACGGACGGTGACCGAGAGCGCAAAAAATTAGGGCTGTAAGCGTCAGCCTACAGCCCTTTGGGGGGGGGAATGTATCGTTCACGTCGCTTTCAGGTTACCCCGCCACCCAAATGTGACAAGCATGGACTTCCCCACCCAAGTGCCCAAGTCAGAACACGCTGCTTAGACAGAACCGAACTACAAAGAAAAGAAGATGTGCTGTATGTTACGCTTTTCAATCCGAACCCCCATCAGTACTCATTCAATACGTCTCGCTAGGAAGGCCTCATCACCTGTTCCCCGCAAGGGCCTTCGCGATCGACACTATCGACAAGATGCATTGTACCGAGTTACGGCCGCGAATTCAAGAAATGCAGGCTCCGCCGGTCAAAAAGAATCGAAAGGGGACAGGAAGGCTCATGGCAGCATTCTGATAGCGACTATTATCAGTCGCTCTACGTTTTGCTCCCAGACTTTTTTCTGTCCGTCGGCGGAGCTTGACATCGAGAGCCGATTCCTCGATAGTCCAGAGCCGTTCCGGCGTCCAAGTATGAGGAGTCACTATTCACGGTAGAGGTGTCATGTCGGACAAAGATTGGTTTCACGAATTGTTCCGCATTGTCGCGCAGCTTCGTTCCGATAAAGGTTGTCCCTGGGATCGTCAGCAGACGCATAGCAGCCTAAAACGTTATCTGTTCGAGGAGGCGGCGGAGGTGTTGGATGCCATTGATGATGAGGATGACAGCGCGTTGGAAGAGGAATTGGGAGATGTGCTGCTGCAGATAGCCCTCCATGCGCAGATCGCGGCCGAAGAGGGAAGGTTCGATGCACAGGGCGTTGCAGAACGGATCTGCGACAAGATGATTCGTCGCCATCCCCACGTCTTCGGTGATGCCGTCGTGGCAGACGCTGAGGGTGTTGTCACACAGTGGGAAGCGATCAAGAGGCAAGAGCGTCAGGCCAAGGCGACCCCGGGAGGCCCGCCGAGTGTGCTGGCAGGCGTCCCCAAACACCTGCCGGCGCTGCACCGCGCCTACAAGATCCAGAAGAAGGCGAGTCAGGTAGGCTTTGACTGGCCCGACGCGCAGGGCGTGCTGGCCAAGGTTGAGGAGGAGCTGGCGGAAGTCCGCCAAGCCCTGGCCGACCGAGATCAAGAGTCGATTGCCGAAGAGGTGGGCGATCTACTCTTTGCCATCACGAATCTAAGCCGTTTTCTGGGTTTTTTCCCTGAAGACCAGCTCCATGACAGTACCCGTAAATTTGAAAAACGATTCAGCGTCATGGAGCAACAACTCAGGGAAGGGGGCAAATCACCCGAGACCTGTTCGCTAGAGGAACTTGACACGCTGTGGCAGCGGACCAAGGGCTGAGAGAACGGCAAGACATAACTTACTTCTTGCCGATCCCAGAGGAAAGATCAAGGCATCGTCGCAATCTGGTCGGGACGCTCAGGCGTGGGGGTGACTCGTCGCCTTATCGAAAGGATGATCAACGCCACGCCTAGTGTCACGCCTATCCCCAGCAGGGAAAAGACGACGTCGGCTATCCCGAAATAGCGATCCAGCGCAAAGGATGCGGCTTTGACCGCTGTGAGTAAAAAGACCGGCACGGCCACGCCGAGAATCAGCCAGTGACAGGCCTCTTCGGATCGATCCCTCTGGGCGGCCGTGCGCGATAGGTGAAAAAGCCAAAGGCCGGTGAAGGTTGAATAAGCGATCAAGTGAAAGGCATTGTTGGTGATGGGAACGATCTGCGTGATATCGGCACGCGCACAATTTGCCGCGACGAAGATCGTCATGGAGCCGAGCAGCAGCGTGGCCGGCCAAAAGGGCAACCAAGAGAGAACGAACAGACTGGCCAAGGCACCGCAGAGATCCGCGAGAAAATCGCCCAGTTCACATTGACGTCCCACGTAAAACTGGAGCCACTCGTCAATCACGCCATACCACACCACGACGGCCAAGATCAGCCACACGTTGAACCTTCGCCAGTTGACCTTGTGGTAGGGATGGACGGCACCCCAGCAGAGGAAGACCAAGGAGAAATAGGCCACAAAGTGCAAGCCCTTGTCGTTGATGTCGAGTTCATCGATGACCTCCGGCATGGGGATGTGAGTCACCACGAAAAGGGCGGGCCAGTAGATGACGATTGAGAGGATCGCCAGTTTTCTTCTGAGCAGATGGGCCATGTCCCTGTGGTCGGCACTTGGGGCCACGGCCTTGAGCGGGAGCAACACGACGGCGGGGGAAAAATCAACGCACCGTGCAGCAGTGGCCGTGGGGATAGACCGATATTATCTCGCTAGATGATGCGAAGAGCTGCGCTAGATGTTGAAACGCGTTTGTTTTGACAGCGTCTAGAAGCGAAACTTCGCGCCGACGGTGGCCCACAGTTCATCGCTACCGTGAACGCTCCTGTCCAGCGTGATCTGATAGTTGACCGCAGGCGTTAGGACGATGTTGGCGGGCAGAACGAGATCGGTAGCCGCACCCACCACGAAGTTGCTCCAGTCGTGGTCGACCGCACCGCCGCCACCGAGGTTGGCGACCAGATTGACGCCATCGTTGTAGATCAACTCGGAGTGGAGCCGGATCGTCTGCTCTGGCGTATCCAAGGAGTAACCGGGGATCTCGAACTCGTAGTTCAGCATCAGAATGTGCAGGAAGCCCGACACGCCTCCGCCGACGGTCGATCCGCCGGCCGTACTACTCTGTGGCCACATCTTGATCAGAGCATAGGCAGGGACCAACTTGGGCCCACCCGCCACGTTTGGCAGGGACACAATCGCATGGAATTCGTGCATGTCTGCCGTTTCATTGGTCCTATCGGGATAGTTGTAGTAGGTGTATCCGAGACGGTAATCGACGGTGGCCGGGGAATCCGGGTTGAGGCTACCTTCGTAATAGGGGTTGTAGTCCCAGCGTTCGTCATCTTCGAATCCACTGGTATTGGCCCGATGGACATCCACACTCATACCCAGGCCCGTGCCGGGGAGAGTGACATCTGCCGTCACCTGCATGGCGCTCTTGTTGGGGAACACGTCGAACCCTCGCCACATGTAGAGGCTCTGGTAGGTCATTTCAATGGACCCATTAATAGCGTTGCCGCCGTCCATCATCGGCTGAGCTGACGCCATTGAAACCAACGCGCTCAAAATGGTCACTAGAGGTACAAGTCCTTTTTTCATAGCCGGTTTTCCTTTCAACTGAGTCCAGTATAAGCGAGGGACCGATCATACGAATTCCAGTACTGGAAATCAACATCTTAAACAGATTGTCCGAAGTTCTGTTTGGTTTTCCAAAAAAAATGGCCCGGTGACAACCGTCACAAGGCTATTATCAATACTGAAAATGGACTCATCAGAAAACTCCTAAGGGTATATTGCCCTCTCTTCCGTTTTTATCTATTCTTCCTTTTCCTCTTTGCCTATCTTTCCGTCAAAGAGATATTGACCGACCTGGAGTTGCATTCTTAGGGTGCGGGCCTTCGAACTCTGCATCACGGTCACAACCAAAGGGTAGAGCTTCAGGGCGATCCCTCATTGCCTTCGTCGCATGAGTTCCTAAACAATCGGGAAACGCCGGCAAAGCCCGCAAACCGCATCTCGCGTTGTCTGGATAAACCGGTCATCCAAATGAAAAGAAGTGTCACTGACCGGCTTGACCTGAGTCAGGACGGAGTGAAGCAGATCGGCGATCTCTGCCATGTGTGCCATCTGCATGCCGCTGTGCGTCACGATGGGCGTGCCCAAGCGAATGCCGCTGGTGACGCTCTGGCCCTTGCGGTCGTAGGGCAGTCTGTTCATGTTGACAATGATGCCGCAGGCCTCCAGACAGCGCTGCGCCACGACGCCCGTGAGACCTGGACTGAACTGCGTGACATCGAGGAGAATCATGTGGTTGTCCGTACCGCCGGTGAGCACTTCGAAGCCTCGGTCAATCAGACAGCCGGCGAGGGCGCCGGCGTTTTCTCGGATGGCAAGCTGGCGGGACTTGTAGGCTGCGGTCAGCGTCTCCAGGAAGAACACGGCCTTGGCTGCGATGTTGTTTAACTGGGGGGTGCCCTGAACGCCGGGGAAGGTGGTCTTGTTGAGATGATCCCACAGGGGACGGTGGGTCTTGCCGGCCCGGATGGGCCGATTATGGTCGCGACCCATGAGGATGAGTCCGCCGCGGGGCCCGCCCGACTTGTAGGTGCTGGTGGTGGTAAAGTGGGCCTCATTGATGGGGCTGGGGTGCAGGCCTGCGATCACCAGACCCGCGATATGGGAGATGTCGGCCAGTAGATAGGCGTCGACGCGCTCGGCGATCCGCCGGAACCGCGCGAAGTCGAGGGTCCGGGAGTAGGCCGTGGCCCCGCAGATGATCAGTTGGGGTTGACACTTGACGGCCTGGGCCTCGATGGCCTCGTAGTCCAAGAGGAAGGTCTGCCTGTTCACGCCGTACTGTGCGATGTCATAGACCGCGTGCGTTGCCGAGACCTGGGCCCCGTGGGACACATGACCGCCTTGGTCCAGGCCCAAGCTGAGAATGCGGTCGCCCGGATGGAGCACGGCATTGAATACGATGTGGTTCGCCGTCGTGCCGCAGTGGGGTTGGACGTTGGCATACTGGGCGCGAAAGGTCTGCTTGGCCCGTTCGACGGCCAGCGTTTCGATCCGGTCGACGACTTCGCATCCCCCATGGTAACGCTGGCCGACGAAGCCCTCGGTGGTCTTGTCTTGTACGACGGATCCCAAGGCCGCCAACACGGCGGGGGAGCAGCGGTTTTCGGCGGCAATGAGTTGCAGGGTGTCCTGTTGGCGCCGGCCCTCTTTCTCGACCAAGTCGTAAATGACGGGGTCGTTGGCGCGAAGCGGGTCGTGCGTGGGGGGGGGAGATCCGGAGGCCGGCCGTAGCGCTTCTGCCTTGCCTTTTCCCCTGACAGTGGAGACGGGTCCCTGTCTCGTTCGCTGTATTCTGGCCTTCCTGTCCAGCACCATGGTCGCAGCTCTAATAACCGACAATCAGTCTGAGGACGTCATTATAGGTCAAATAGGCGAACACCGTCAAGATCAGAGCCAGACCGGTGTAGGTCAAGGCCTCCTGCACGCGTATGCTGAGGGGAGAGCCCTTGATCTTCTCCACGACTAATAGGACAAAGACGCCGCCATCCACGACGGGAATGGGCAGGAAGTTCACCACGGCCAGGTTGACGCTGATGAAGGCGAGCAGGTAGAGGAATTCGACAAAAGACTCTTCCACGGCCTGGTACGTGATGGTGGCGATGCCTACAGGGCCGCTCATGGCCTTGAGCGACACATTTCCCGAGATGAGCTTCTTGAGGGTGACATAGGTCTGGAGGATAAACGATACGCTTTTTCGACAACTCATGCCAAACGCGTCGGCCAGGTTGTTGGCCTTATGGATTTCTTTAAGAGAGTCCAAGGGGATGCTAAGCGTTCGGAAAGACTTGACGGTGATGTTTTTCTCCAGGTTGTCCGCCTGGAAGGCGACCGTCCCCGATGCGTCGCCGTCGAGCTGCCAGCGAAGCTTGACCTGCCGATTCTCGCGTCGTCGGACGGCATCGATCACATCGTAAAAACTCGAGACCTCGGTATCGTCGACCGCCGTGATGAGGGCGCCTCTGGGGATCTCCAACGCCTCGATGCCCTCCCCGCTGGAGATCGTCTTGGCGACTCTGGCGTTGCGCCCGTCGTAGCCGACGGCGATGCCGATGATCACTCGCTCGCTGTTGTCTGCCTGTTTGGGGATCGTTTTGATGGTGATTTCTCTGTCGATGCCGTTGGCATCGGCGCGAAGGATTTTCAGGATAAGCTCTTTGTCCTTATGGCTTGTAGTCAGATCACGCATCTCCTTGTAGGTCGGATACGCAACGTCCTCGATCGCTATAATGATGTCATCTTCGCGAAAGGCGGAGTTCTCTGGGTCGGATGGACTGAAAATGCGGAGACAGGGCAGCATCGAGCATATGTGATCGAGGTCGTCTTCAGTATCTACCTCTTTCATGGCATTGAGATACAGGGGCAGGGTGGAAGTGACACGTTCGACCCGGCCGTCCTCTGTCCTTCGCTCTGCCTCCAGAGACAAGGAGGGTGCGATGGTAGTCCTGAGGATCTCATCCAGCTCCCAAAAGTGCTCAAGCGGCTGACCCGCCGCCGAAACGATCCGATCTCCCGGTTTGAGCCCTGTATCGCTATAGAGCTTCTCCGGATCCGTGACTTTGGCGATGGAGAGATCCTGAGGAGGAAACAGGCCGAACAGTCTGACGGGAACCCCGTCGATCTGCCGGGCTGTAATCTGAAGATCCTCGATGGTGCCATCCCGATGCCGGACCTTTAGCCGGACCTCTTCGCCTCGGTCGGACAGTGCGGCGGCCATGACGACATCGAGGTATTCCAGCCGCTTGCTTTTGCCGGCAATCTCGATGATCCTGTCACCCGTCTGCAGTCCTGCGGCCTCGGCGGGAGACCCCGGTACCACGCCGCCCACAATGGGCGGCACACGGGGGATCCCGGTCATGTAGAGAAACATCAGGATGATGACCGCCGAAATGACATTGAACGTGACGCCGGCGACGATGACGGCCATGCGGATGCTGGTCCGCTTGTTCCCGAAGGAGCGTGGATCTGAGGACTGTGTGTCTGCCCCGGTGTCCTCCTGTCCCAACATCTTGACATAACCGGCAATGGGAATAGTACCGATCCGGTACTCTGTTTCGCCGGCCTTGCCCTTGGGACCAAAGGTGAAACTCAGCAGGCCATCCCCCTCGGGGTCGTCCTCCTTGGGAAAGAGACTGGGCAGGATGCGCACACGAAAGCCCTGCTCGGTTCGTCGGATGCCCAGGAACACCGGCGGGATAAAGATGGAAAACACCTCCACCTTGATGCCGCCCGCCTTGGCGACGAAGAAGTGCCCGCACTCGTGAATGAAGACCACGGCGCTGAATCCCAGCACGGCCAGGAATATGTTCCAGGACTTATGGGCGTTCTCTGCGATGATATAGGCCAAGGCCAACAGGGCGACGATGCAGAGGAAAAGTCGCGAATAGGTGAGGAGTCTGTTCTGTTTGGACATAGAGTCTATCCCTTACTATTTGGTCCTACGGGTCAGGCGACGTGATGTGCATGACGTCTCACCCTTTGACCGGGGCCCTGTCCGCCCTCGTCCGTTCCACTCTGCGTTGGGCTTGGTCTCTCGCCCAGGCATCCGCATCCAGCAGCCCCTCCAGAGAGACATCGGTCTTTATATCGTGTTTGTCCAGACAGTGTTCAACCAATTCCAGGATTCCCGTGAATTTGATTTTTCCGGTCAGGAAGGCGTGTACCGCCACCTCATTGGCGGCGTTGAAAACGGCCGGGGCAGTGCCGCCCGCCCGCGCCACTTCGTAGGCCAGAGGCAAGGCCCTGAACGTTTCGAGGTTGGGACTCTCAAACGTCATTTGGCCCAACTCCTCCAAACGCAGATGCTTCGAGACACCCTTGAGTCGCCTGGGATAGGTCAGTGCGTATTGAATGGGCAGGCACATGTCGGGGTGACCCAGTTGGGCGACGAGCGACCCATCGACAAACTCCACCAGCGAATGGATGATGGACTCGGGGTGGATCAGTACTTCGATCTGCGCGACCGGCAGATCAAAGAGCCAATGGGCTTCGATGATCTCCAGGGCCTTGTTCATCATGGTGGCAGAGTCGATGGTAATCTTGGGTCCCATAGTCCAGGTGGGATGGGCCAAAGCCTCCTCTCGGGTAACATGGTCCAAGTCCTGTGGCGTGCACTTGCGAAAGGGTCCCCCAGATCCGGTGAGGATGATCCGCTCCACCTCGTCGGGGTTGCCGGCGAGCAGTGCCTGGAACACGGCCGAATGTTCACTGTCCACCGGCAACAGGGTGCATCCGTGGGCTTTGGCCGTTCGCGTGAGCAGTTCACCTGCCGTGACCAAGGGTTCTTTATTGGCGATGGCCAGTCTCTTACCGGCCCGAGCGGCGGCAAGGGCGGAGGGCAGCCCGGCGGCGCCGACCACGGCCGTCAGCACAATATCGATCTCCCCCTCTTCCGCGATCGCCGTGAGACCCTCGGACCCGGTCAGGATCTCGACGCGGTGGTCCCCGAGCCGTGCCTGAAGATTGCGGGCTGCATCCGGATCGGCGACGGCCACGACCTTTGGCGCGTACTTCTCGATCTGTTGGGCAAGCAAATCGACATTCCTGTGGGCCGTCAGGGCCGTCACCTCATACCCGCTGTCGAGCGCGTCGATGACCCGCAGGGCATTGGTGCCGATGGAGCCGGTGGATCCCAAAATGGCGATCTTTAGGGTCATGCGCTCAGGGGTCCGGTGCTGGGATTGCGTTCCCGCTTAGAGAGAGTGATGGCAGGCGGCACAACACGATGGTTTTCCCAATCATATGGCCCGATAGTACGGCAGGGCCGTGTCGACTGTCAAGGTCTAAGAGGGGCGGGCGGGGGCGATCACATCGTAATTCAGTAATTCAGTGATCAGTGAACAGTAATGAGTAATGAATAATCGGTTTAGGCCAGAAACGGATGACTGTATCACCGATGACGCTCTTGGGGAAATCCGTGCTAGACAAAAGTAAAGACCGGCTGTTCGGGTTAGCCACTAAGACGCGGTCGCCCTGGGCCTGGCTCGTCCCAGACGGGCCCTTCGCGCTGAGGCATCTACTCGGA
Organism: Planctomycetota bacterium; assembly: GCA_022563885.1. Lineage (GTDB taxonomy): Bacteria > Planctomycetota > Phycisphaerae > Sedimentisphaerales > Anaerobacaceae > JAIPFM01. The sequence goes on from JADFMM010000008.1 coordinate 12,880, forward strand.
CCTAGTGGAGGTCTACCTCAGGATTCTCTTGGGAGCCGACTCGGTTGTCGGCGGCGCGAGTTGACCACCTATCGCGCTAGGAGGGGCAACACAACCCTTATTCTCGGGCCTGTCCTCAAAAGGGCACTCCACCTTTCGGCAAGAGAATGGATAGGGACTGTGGGCATGACGATACCCGCCCTAGGCATTGTCGGAAAACTCCGTCGTCGGCCCGAGAGCGAGCCATTTTTTCGCCTGGCAAAGACGGCGAAGCAGGCGATGTTTGTTCTATCGTCAGATGCAGCCGGGATGCGGCCAGGGAGAAAAAGGGCCGCTCCCAGCCAGATCGAGTCTTCCGACACAGCTTAATACACAAGCCAGTTTGTTTATCGGACGCCACCTGCGGTGTACGCGAGCGGCGGTCCATCTGGAAAGGGGAATGTGACGCGTAGGTGTAATCGAGATCATGCGGTCAGACAGTTTGGTCCCACCTGGAAGGAGGGCCGGCGGCGAGGGTCTGCGCTCGTTGTGCTCGCGTTTCTCCTACTCGGTTGTTGCCCGTGTGTACAGGCCGCCGCCGAACAATCCACCAGATTTTGGATCAAGATCGCCTTTGTTTTCAAAATCCTGAAATTTTCCGAGTGGCCCGAAGAGAAGAGCACGGGCAAGTTGGTGGTGGGTGTCGTCGGCAAGACACCACTGGCCCCAGGAACGATGGAGGTCCCCAATGCCAAGGTGGGGGACAGGAGCGTATTCATCACCGTGATCCCTACTTGGAGCAAGAGCGGCAACGAGACCCAGGACAAACTGATTGCCACATGCCACGTCCTCTTCGTCTGTGCGTCCGCCCAGGCTCACACGCCCCAAATCTTGGAGCAGCTTAAAGGAAAAGCCACCTTGACGGTTGGGGAAACGGACGAATTCCTCAAGCAGGGAGGGGTATTCAATTTCTTCATCGAAGACAGGAAGGTCCAATTTGATGCCAATCTAAAGGCTGCCAAGGCTTCCAACATCAAGATTCGCGCCAAGTTGCTACGCCTGGCCAAGAACGTGATCAAGTGAACGAAGGCATCGCGTCCGGCTTGCCGGGAGCCTGAGCGACGGGTGCCGACGACTTCCTGAACCCGCACTCCGGCGTGACCTCGCCGGGGGCGTCACCCCATGCCCTGGTTACCGCCTGCCAAGATTTTAGTTAATTCAGGCCCCTTTTGAGCCGTTATTAGCGGCAGAAGAGAAGCGTCGGTCTCCGGGGAACAGGTGGGCAAGAGCCACTGTTAGGTTCCGGCGAAAGCCGGGCCCCGATCACACTTGGCTGGCAACCCTTCCCTAGGCATTGGCAGGAGCAACGAGAGATGCGCAAGCACGCATTCGATAACGGCAGACCGACATGGAGGTCGGCACTCATGGGCTTGATGCGGAACATGGCGATTCGTCATAAGCTCGTGCTCGTCATCATGGTGACCTGCCTGAGTGCACTCATGGTGGCAGGGGTTGCCTTCATCGGCTTTCGTTATGTCCAGGCCCGCCGCGACATGGTCCAGACCCTGCAGACCCAGGCGCAGATGATTGCGGAAAACTTGAAGGCGGCTCTCACCTTCGATGACGCGGCCGACGCGGCAGAGGTGCTCACCGCGTTTCACGTCGAGCCCTCCATTGTGTTGGCCTGCATTCATGACAGCGAGGGCAAGGTGTTTGCCACCCATCTTCGAAAAGACTCCAGCCTGGACATGGCACAACTGGAGGTCAAGCGGGTCGAGGGATTCCGCTTTGCCGGTGAGTATTTGACGGTCACCAAACCAATACACGACGAAAACGGCGTGACCGTCATCGGCACGGTGACGGTGTGGTCCGATCTGGAGCCGCTCAAGGCGATGTTGCGGCGCAATGTGTCGATCATCACCGGGGTCCTGCTACTGGCATCGCTGGTGGCCTACCTGATCTCCTCCAGGGTCCAGGGCATCATCTCCAGGCCGATCCTCGACCTCACGGAAGTGACCAAGCGTGTGTCCGAGAAGAAGGAGTACTCTACCCGGGCCGAGAAACATGGCAACGATGAGGTGGGAATGCTCATCGATTCTTTCAATGAGATGTTGGGGCAGATTCAAGAGCGGGATCGAGCTCTGGTGGGCGCGAATGAGTTGTTGGAGGCCCGCGTCGAAGAACGAACCGCCGAACTCCAGTCGGCCAATAAGCAGCTGACCCGTGAAATGGACTACCGCAAAAAGGTCGAAGAGGCGCAACGCGAACGCACCGAGCGGATCATTGGTCATCAAGCCACACTGCTGCAACTGGGCAAGGCATCCGGCCTGGATTTGCGTGACGGCTTCCGGAGGATCACCCACGAGGTGGCACAGACCATTGACGTGGCACGTGTGAGCATTTGGCTCTTCGATGACCAGCATCGCATCTTGGTCTGCGAGGACATGTACCTACTCCACCAAGGCATCCATGAGTCGGGACTGGAACTGGATCCCGCCGACTATCCCCGGTATTTTCAGGCCATGGAGGAGAGTCGGATCGTGGCGGCCGAAGATGCGGCGACGGACGTGCGGACTCTGGAATATGCATCGGGACACTTGGACACGTTCGGCATTTCTTCACTTATGAACGTGCCTATCCGCGTCCGCGGCAAGTTGGTGGGTGTGATCTGTCACGAGCACGTCGGTCCGGCCCGGGAGTGGACCCTGGAGGAACAGGATTTTGCAGCCTCCATCGCCGACATGATCACGCTCAAGCTTGAGGTCGAGGGACGAAAAGCCGCAGAGAAGGCCATCGTGCAGTTGAATACGGAATTGGAGGCCAACGTTCTGGAGCTAAAACGATCCAACACCGAACTTCAGAACTTTGCCTATGTGACGGCCCACGACCTCAAGGCACCGCTGCGGGCCATCGGCACCTTGATCGATTGGGTCTATTCGGACTACTGCGACGTCTTCGAAGAGCAGGGACGGGAACAGATGCAACTGATCAAGTCCCGCGTCGTACGCATGAATGAACTCATCGACAGTATCCTGCGCTACTCCGAGATCGGTCGCGGCAACCGCAACATGCAAAAGATCAACGTGGAGGCGCTGGTGACGGAAACGATCTCCATGATTGACCCACCGGAACATATCGACATCGTCATCAAGGATCAGTTGCCCCTAGTGATTAGCGAAAGGCATCGCCTGATGCAGGTCTTTCAGCATCTCATCGACAACGGCGTCAAGTACATGGACAAGCCCAAAGGCCGCATCGAAGTGGGCTGCAGCGACGAGGGAGCATATTGGCAGTTCTATGTATCGGACAACGGACCTGGGATTGGCGAAAAGTACCACGAGAAAATCTTCCGCATGTTTCAGACCTTGACTCCCCGAGATGAACTGGAAAGCACCGGCATCGGTCTTGCGGTTGTCAAGAAGATCGTGGAGTTGTTCGGCGGGAAGGTCTGGTTGGAATCGGTCGAGGGTGAAGGGACGAAGTTCGTCTTCACACTGCCCAAAGTCGAGAGTCCCAGCGAGGTCCAAGAGCCCCAGAGAACGACCGCTTAGGCTGCCACAGGTAATGGCGCGTCCGGATCTGGCCGATGAACTAGATGTGAAACTGCCAACGGAGAACGACCAGCAAGAGAGTTCAGACTCCCGCACGCGGGGAAACGCGTCACTACGACCTTTACACGCCTTGGCACAGATCAGTCAGTGCATTATCGAGCATCGCAACCGGGATTACCTGTTCCGGGATGTGGTCGGCATGCTGCCCTTCGCGATGACCCACCCGAGCATGACCAACGCCAAAATTGAGTTTGAGGGCCAGAGCTTCTACAGCGATGCTTTCTGCGATTCTCCTTGGCAGATTCAAGCCAGTTTGGTCGTGGGGAGGCGAAAACTCGGATCCGTTGTGATCGGCTACTCCGAGGAAAGCCCCGAACAGTACGAAGGACCCTTCTCCAAGGGCGAGCGACTCTTTATCGACACCGTGGCCCAAACGCTCTCCTTAGGGATTGAACAGCGGCGGGCGAAGGACTCCCTCTGCGACGCGGAACAGAAGTTTCTGGCCATGTTCAACAACGCCCTCAACGGCGTGCTGCTGGTTGAACGCTTCACCAAAAGATGCTGCCTGGCCAACGACAAGCTCTGCGAGATGCTCGGGTATGGTCTCGACGAGATTGTCGATCTCACCGTCTCGGACATCCAGCCGGCTCTGGCCACCGAAGACGTGGTGGAACAGTTGTGCGATCCCCTCCTGGGACAGCATTCCCTCACAGAAAACGTCCCGCTCAAACGCAAGAATGGCAGCACGATTTACGTGGACATGAGCTCGTTCCCAATCGTCGTGGGCAATCGCGGCTACCTCTTGGATATCTTCAAGGAAGTGACGGAACGTCGCTGGGCCCAGCAGCAGCAATTACAAGTTCTCGACCAACTCCGCAAAGCCAACAGCGAACTGAAGGAGTTCGTGCGTGTGCTGCAATTCGATGTGAAGGCCCTGCTGGAGCGTGTCAGCCGGTGGAGGGAGAGGGTCCCCCAGGCGGAGGACCCTCTGCAGCTTGACGCCCTGGTGGGACGCGCGGAGCGGCTGGGCGCCTTGATCAGTACCGTCAGTCAGTATTCCGCCATTGGCCCTCGTAGCGAGACGACGCTCGTCGACCTGAACGATCTCGTTCAAGAGACGATTTCCCGCCTGGCCCCTCCCGAGGGCGTCGAGATTCTTAGGGAGGGAACATGGCCCGTCGCCCGCTTTGATAGGGCCAAGATGACCGATGTCCTGTATAACCTCCTGGCCAATGGCGTCCAATCTCTCAGCGAAGGGGCCGGCTCCATTCGGCTCCGATGTGTCGAAGAGGCGTCGCGCTACACCCTGAGCGTCAGCGACACGGGAAGGGGCATCGATGAACGAGAATATAACTCAATTTTCCAAATGTTCTACCGGGTTTGGGACGACACCGAAGAGGAAGACAGACTCGGCATGGGTCTGACCGTCGTGAAGAAGAGCGTAGAAGCATGGGGCGGCAGAATCTGGGTGGAGTCTGAAGTGGGGACCGGAAGCACCTTCTATTTCACAGTGCCTAGGGATCCAACGGAAACACCGCATTTCTCGGGTAATCTCTTGCAATAGACACAATGTAGGCTACAATCCGCCGTCATGACACGTGTGCAAACAATTTGGATCGCTTTCACCGCTGATTTGAGCCTGCGCCTCCTCCTGCGCCGTCTGGCGCAATAACCTTTCATTTCCCAATTCCAACCAACGTTCTATTCTTGTAAAATCATGCCTTTTCCACGGGCCGGCAGGATCTCTATATCCTAATCAAGCCCCACGATTCGGGAGTAAGAAGAGATGTCAGACCAGAAAATCTATATATTTGATACGACGTTAAGGGATGGGGAACAGTCGCCAGGCGCCTCCCTCAGCATTCACGAAAAGTTAGAAATCGCCCAGCAGTTGGCGCTCCTGGGCGTTGACATCATTGAGGCCGGTTTTCCATTTTCCTCACCGGCGCAGTTCGATGCTACCCGATTGATCGCCGAAAAGGTCAAGGGGCCCACGATCGCCGGTCTGGCCCGAGCCATCGACAGAGATATCGAGTCGGCTGCCCGGGCGTTGGAACCGGCCGCCAAGCAACGGATCCATACCTTCGTTGCCACCTCACCCATTCATATGAAGCACAAGTTGGGCAAGCAGCCGGATGAGGTGCTCAAGATGGCGGTTCGAGCCGTGACCTTCGCCAAGGAGTTCACCGATGATGTCGAATTCTCGCCGGAAGATGCCTGTCGCAGCGACCTGGGATTTTTGGTGGAGATCCTCTCGGCGGTGGTCGAGGCCGGGGCCACGACGTTGAACATTCCCGATACCGTGGGCTATGTATTGCCCTACGAGTATGGTGCCCTGATTGCGCAGCTCAAGGAAAAGGTCGTCGGTTGCGAAAAGACGATCTTGAGTACGCATTGCCATGACGACCTGGGCATGGCCGTGGCCAACTCATTGGCGGGTGTCCGAAACGGGGCGCGCCAAATCGAGTGTGCCGTCAACGGGTTGGGGGAGCGGGCCGGCAATGCCGCGCTGGAAGAAATCATCATGGCGATCCATACCCGGCCAGATTGCTTTGACGCCGAGTCCGACCACCGGGACCTCTTGCAGGTCAACACCAAGGAGATCTACCGAACGAGCCAACTCGTCTCCAGGTTGACCGGCTTCGTGATCCCGCCCAACAAGGCGATTGTGGGCGCCAATGCCTTCGCCCATGAGTCGGGCATCCATGTGGATGGCGTGCTTAAGGAAAGATCGACCTACGAGATCATGACACCCGAGACCATCGGTTTGGGCGGATCTCGCATGGTCTTGGGACGCCACACGGGACGTCATGGCTTCGCCGATCGTTGCCAGCAGCTTGGTTTTGCCCTCAATCCTGAGGCAGCAGAACTGGCCTACAAGCGTTTCCTCGAGATCGCGGACAAAAAGAAAGAGATCTTCGACGAAGACATCACGGCTTTGATTAACGATGAGATTCACGTAGTCGAGTCTACCTATGAGCTGTTGTATCTGCACGTCGTCAGTGGTAGCGGCGCCCTGCCCACCGCCAGTGTCAAAGTGCAGACACCCGATGGGGTCGGCCAGGCGGCCGCCACCGGCGACGGACCCGTGGATGCCGCCTATGAGGCCATTCGCAACGCGATCAATCTGTCGCCTAAGGTCGAACACTACTCGATACGGTCCGTGACCGGTGGCAAAGAGGCCCTGGGTGAAGCGATCGTCAAGATTCGAGACGGCGACAAGATCTATGCGGGCCGCGGCGCCTCGACCGACATTATCGAAGCCAGTGCCAAGGCCTACGTGAACGCCATCAACCGTATGGTGGCGGTACAGAGCAAACGCTGATAATAACAATGCGTTTAGGGGGTTCATGGTTCAGGGGTTCACGGGTTGTTGAAGGATCGCCAGTCAAACAACCACTGAACCGTGAACCCCCTAAACCAGACCTATGCAAAGAAAGGGCAGAAGTTGATGAAGACGTACAACCTAGCAATCATCCCCGGTGACGGCACCGGTCCCGAAGTCATGGTCGAGGCGGTGAAGGTGCTCAAGGCGGCAGCCGACAAATTCGGTTTCAACTGCGCGCTGACAGACTATGACTTCGGCGGCGAACGCTACATGAAGACCGGCGAGACGCTGACGGACAGTGGCCTGGATGAGCTGCGTCAGCAGGACGCGATTCTACTGGGTGCGATCGGCCACCCGGACGTCAAGCCGGGCATCCTGGAAAAGGGGATCTTGCTTAAGGTTCGTTTTGCGTTGGATCAGTACATCAACCTCCGCCCGGTGAAGCTCTATCCCGGCGTTGAGACGCCGCTGAAAGACAAAGGCCCCGAGCAGATTGACTACGTCGTCGTCCGTGAAAACTCGGGTGGCATTTATACCGGCTTGGGTGGCATCGCCATGAAGGGCACCGCCCATGAGGTGGCCGTGCAGAGCATGGTCTACAATCGCTTCCAGGTCGAGCGTTGTCTGCGATTCGCGTTTGACTATGCCCGGAAACACGGCAAAAAAGCCCAAGGCAAGGGGGACGAGAACACGCTGGGCCTCGTCGGCAAGACCAACGTACTGACCTACGTATACGACCTCTGGGAACGCGCGTTTCATGAGATCGGTGAGGCCGACTTCAAGGGTGTTCGTCGCGACTACTACCACGTGGATGCCACCTGTATGTGGATGGTAAAGAGCCCCGAGTGGTTCGACGTCCTCGTGACGGGCAACATGTTTGGCGACATCATCACCGACCTGGGCGCCATCACCCAGGGGGGCATGGGGATCGCCGCCGGCGGGAACATCAACCCCGAAGGCGTCAGCATGTTCGAGCCGATCGGCGGCAGCGCCCCCAAGTACACCGGCAAGGGTGTCATCAACCCCTTGGCGGCCATCTGTGCCATGGCGATGATGCTCGAGACGCTGGGAGAAAACGAAGCGGCCGAGAAGGTCGAGGACGCCGTCAAGGGGGTGACCGGCACCAAACTCAAATCCTTGGCCGCGGGCGCTATGGGGTACTCCACCAGTGAAGTGGGTGATCTGGTGGCGGAACAGCTGGTCCGTTGAGGATTTTCTCGGAGCGTGTCAACACTCTTGCTGAGGGTGCTGAAAACTAGGCGAAGACGGCTACCTGGATTAGAATTGACCCCAACCGACCCCCTCGGTATGATGCTGCAGTTTGTCCGTAGCAAGGCTTGGGAATCAAGAATCATGAACTCATGCGTGGTAGGATTGCAGTGGGGTGATGAAGGCAAGGGTAAGGTTGTCGACATCCTGGCTGCCAAGAGTGATATCGTCGTGCGATACGCCGGAGGGGCCAATGCGGGCCATACCGTCGTCGTCGGTGACACCAAGTTTGCGTTGCACATTATGCCGAGCGGCGCGATTCGCGACGGTGTCACCTGTGTGATCGCCAATGCCGTGGTCCTGGATCCCGAGGTCCTGCGGGGAGAAATAGAAGGCCTCGCCCAGCGGGGGATCGACCTGACCCGTCGGCTGTTTATCAGCGACAATGCCCACGTGGTGCTGGATTATCACAAGATAGAAGATCGCTTGCGCGAGGATTCCCTCGGGAACAAAAGACTCGGCACCACCATTCGTGGCATTGGCCCCTGTTACGCCGACAAGGTAGGTCGCAGTTATGCCGTACGCATGGGAGATTTCCGGAACCTGGATCGCCTATCAGAAACGTTGGCCCGCATTGTCGATTATAAGAACAGGCTCTTAGCGGGCCTCTATGGCGCCGAGCCTATTCCCTTGGATCCCATCATCGAAAAATGTAGGATCCATGCCCAGGCCCTGTGTCGCTACGTGGTGGACACCACAGAGTATTTGCATACCGCGATTGAAGCAGGCAAATCGATCCTTTTCGAAGGTGCTCAGGGCACGCTGTTAGACCTGGACCATGGCACCTTTCCCTACGTGACGAGTTCAAATTCCAGTTTGCTCGGCATGCCTTCCGGGTGTGGAGTCTCTGCGAAGCTCGTGGATCGTAGCGTGGGGATCGCTAAGGCCTATACCACGCGGGTCGGGGAGGGTCCCTTTCCGACCGAACTCGACAACGAGATCGGACAGTACATTCGCGAGCGCGGACATGAGTATGGCACGACCACCGGTCGTCCTCGGCGCTGCGGATGGATGGATGCGGTCGCTGTCCGGTACTCGGCTCGTATCGGTGCGATTGACGAGATCGCCATGATGCACCTGGACACCTTGGCGGGCCTGAAGGAACTGAAGATCTGCAAGGCCTATCGAATCGACGGCAAAGAGACCACCTTCTTTCCGGCGAATATCGATCGATTGAGTCTGGCGGAGCCCGTCTATGACACGCTGCCCGGGTGGGAGGAGGATCTCCGGAAAGTCTCGCGCTTTGAGGATTTGCCGCAGACGGCCCAGACCTATGTTGGCCGAGTCGAAGAGATTACCGGCAAGCCCGTCACGGTCATCGGTGTGGGGCCTGAGCGCAGCGAAACGATCGTGCGAACCTGATGTGACCTTTAAGATCGCCATGGATTCTGAGCAACGACTGGAGACTACCGCTGAGCGTTTGGGGATTCGTCCTGAGCAGGCTCCACGCAATATCGCCATCATTATGGATGGGAACGGACGCTGGGCCCAGCAGCGGTCCCTGCTTCGGGCGGAGGGACATTGCGAGGGCGCCAAGACCGCCCAGCGCGTCGCCCAGGCCTGTTCGCGTTCCGGCATCAAATCACTCACCCTCTATTCCTTTTCGATGGAGAACTGGAAGCGGCCGAAGGACGAGGTCGATGCCCTGATGGGTCTCTATGAAGAGTATCTCATCAGTATGCGTCCGATGTTTCTGCGCGAGGATGTGCGATTGTTGCACTTGGGACGGATGGATGAATTGCCGGAACCGGTCCAGAGGGAATTGACCAAGACCATTGAACAGACGCGTATCCACGAGGGCATGACGTTGGCGCTGGCCTTGAACTACAGCGGACGCGGCGAACTGATCGATGCCACCAAGCGAATCGCGGAGCGCTGTGTCTCGGGCGAACTCTCCGTAGACCAAATCGATGAGTTCTGTCTGAGTCAACACCTCTACACGGCGTCGATGCCCGATCCGGATCTGGTCATTCGCACGGCCGACGAATCCCGTATCAGCAACTTTCTCCTGTGGCAGATTTCCTATAGCGAATTCTATGTCACCAAGACCCTCTGGCCGGAGTTTGATGAGCAGGAACTGGATAACGCCATCTTGGCCTATGCCGCAAGAGACCGTCGATTCGGGGCGATAGACACGCCTCTCTGAGGCGATACTGGGAGTCACGCGATGGGAATCAAACTTGTTGTTGTCGGCGCGGGGGGGCGCATGGGCGGGCGAGTGATCGCGCTGGCGCTGGAATCGGGTGAATTCGACATCGTGGGCGCCGTGGACGGATCGACGCATCCCGAGCTGGGCAAAGATGCAGGACAACTCGCCGGTGTGCATCCCATCGAAGTGACATTGGCAGATCAATTTCCCAACCAGGCCGACGTCGTGATCGATTTTTCCGCACCGGAGGCCACCGACCGGACCTTGGACTTCTGCGGCACGCACAGAGCCGCACTGGTCTTGGGGACCACCGGGCTGGAGGAGTCACAGAAGCGGGCTCTAGAAAATCTCTCTTCCCAGGTCCCGGTCATTTACGGCACCAACATGGGCGTAGGCATGAACACCCTCTTTGCCCTGGTGGGCAAGGTCGCCCAAACGCTGGGAGAGGAGTATGACATCGAGATCGTTGAGCACCATCATCGCTTCAAGAAGGATGCCCCCAGCGGCAGTGCCCTGAGCCTGGCGGAGAGTATCTCCGAGGCAACCGGCCGTTCCTGCCCCGATTGTCTCACGCTGGGACGCGCGGGGAAGGAGGCCCTGCGCCAAAAGGGCACCATCGGCATGCACGCCATCCGAGCCGGTGACATCGTGGGTATTCATTCGGTGATCTACAGCACGCTGGGCGAGACCATCACCATCAACCATACCGCCCACAGCCGAGACACCTTCGTCCGCGGCGCCATGCGCGGCGCCCAATGGCTCATCGGCAAAGCGCCCGGCATGTACTCCATGCGAGACGTATTGGGGATTGAGTGAGCGTCAGCGTGCCAGCAGGTGGATCTCCATCATGTTGCCTTTGGTGTAGTTGAATCCCCCTTTGGAACCGAGCGAGTCGAGATTCAGGTTCATCCCCTCCGCAGCCAGTTCGGTGAGGGCCCTCTGCGAGATGATCAACAGCCCGGGACCCTCGACTTCAAGCCATGCCTGCAGGGCCTCCCGGGTCCCGAGAGGGTCGAGCGTGGCGCCAATGTAGAAGTTGAGGGTGGGCTCGGCGTAGTCGTAAGTGCCAATGGGGGGCAGGTCCCGACCCTGCTCTCGTACCATGCGAGCGAGGGTCGGTGAGATCTTGAGGGTCTCGATGGCGGGCATGACCCAGAGCAGAAAGAGCAGGAGAAATGCCAGAGTGCCGGCAAGCAGTACGCCGGCAAGGCATTGGAGTTTTGATGTGCGCATGGCCCACATGACGGCCACCGCCTCCCCCAGAAGGACCAGACCGCACAACACCGTTGCCGGCGGCAGATCCAACATCCTGACATACCAGGGTGCCGCGATCAGTGCCAGTCCCGCTAGTGTGGACATCGCCAAGAAGAGCCCGGCGCCGCGCCGCAACCAACGCAGGTCTTGCTGAGCCAATGAACCGTGACGCACTGCGTCCAAGGTGGCACCGATCGCCAATGCTGCCATGGGCCACATGAAGAGGATGTAGTGGGGTAGCTTGGTGGCCACCAGGGTCATCACGATCAGGAGAGGCGCCGTCCAGGCCAGGAAGAGCGACCGAAAGGGTGTTCCCAAGCGCCTGCCCAGGCAGGCCGAGAGGGCCGCTGGCAAGAAGAGCGTCCAGGGAAAGAGCCCGATCAGGATCACCGGGAGATAGTAGGGCAAGTACAAGAGAAAGCGTCCGCCATGGTGTTCGAGAGGCTTGGCAGCGCGGGACAGGACATGGTGGCCGATACCCTGCCGGAAAAACGCGCCCTCCGTCGCCGCATTGGCCGGCAGCGCCCACAGCAGAAAGAGAATCAGTCCCAGGCCGGCTGCCAACGTCAACTCGCGTAGACGCCAGACGGTCGGATACTGCCGGCGTGCGAAGCCCACCGTGACGGCCAAGGCCAGCACCGGCATGCCCCCGACCGGACCTTTGGCCAAGAGCGCGCCTCCCACCGCCAATCCCAGCAGCACCTGGGCCCACCCGCGCCTGGTGGAGGTCGCGAATCCCACGAACACGGCCATCTGTGCGACCATGAAGGGCAACAGCACGCCGTCGGCCGTCGCGGCCGTCCCCATATACAGCATCATCAGGCTGGTGGCGAGGATGGCCATGGCCCAGAGTCCGACTCTGGGGCTCAAGAGCGTCTTGCCGATGAAGAAGGTCAGCCAACATGTCACCGCAGTCCCAACGCTGCCGAAGAAACGACATGCCAGCTCGGTCGGACCCAAGACCCGCATGGGAATGGACATCAGCCAGTAGATCAGAATCGGCTTGTCCGGACGCAGTTGCCCGTTGAAGGTGGGAACGAGATAATCACCCGAGGCCACCATTTCGGCCGTGGCCCGGGCGAAACGGGGCTCATCACGGTCCCACAGGGTCGCCCGGGTGTCCATGAAGAGATACGCCGCCGCGATCGCCACGGCCAACAGCACGGCCCGAACCGATGGAGACCTAAGTTCCGGCATCGGATGTCCCGTCAAGGGATCGGCCAGAAACAAATTGGACCATTCGGGGTCCAAGTGTGCACCATATTGGGTAGAAGCAAGGATGGGGGGCAGTCTTTTGAAAGACTGTCCCTTCCAAGCTTTCGCAGCGAAACCATGCGCGTAGCTGCCCTACTGCGCGGATTGCTTGGGATGCTTTTTGTGCGGCTATCGCAGCTAGGTTTGATCCAAGGAAGCCGCTGTTTTCGCGATTGAGAAGCGATCAAAGATGGGGTGCAATTGGGCATTCGAAAGTCCAAGTTGTTTCGTGGTTCTTCAATAGTGCTGCTATCGCAGCCAGGATTGTACCACGGAAGCGGCTGTTTTCTTGCCGGTCCCTAAGGCGAGCCTTGACTGCCTACTATAGCCTCGAGCCCAAGCATGCTCAAGAGCATTTACCGAAGGTCGTTCCTACTCCTAGGAACCTGCCTCGGCAGGACATCCCGAGCCATGAGCAGGGCGGAAAGTTCGGTTTCACCAAATAGAGCTGGTTTGTCACCTCGGTTTTGTCGAAGAAACTATGGCGCAGGGACTGGGGAAGTCCGCGTGGATTCGAGTCGTCGGGATTGACTTACGCTAGTCCATTACTATGAAAGGAACCTGTCATGAGAATCGAGGATATGATGACGAAAGAGGTGACGATCGGAGGCATGGATGATACCTTGGGAGATCTCCAAAAGATTTTTGAATCGAAGCATCTCCACCACCTACCGATTGTCCATGCGGGCCGCCTGGTGGGCATCGTCTCCGACAGAGATGTGCTCCGATTCGTGAGCCCCTATGTGAACACGATGGGCGAAGACAATCGTGCCTTGAACACCCTCAAGAAAAAGGCACATCAAATCATGACGAGAGATGTCGTCACGGTGCGCGCCCATGACACCGTTGCGGCTGCCGCATCGATGATGCTGGAGAACTGTTGTTCCTGTCTGCCGGTCCTCTCAGACGCCGGTGCGATTGTTGGGATTGTGACAAAAACGAACATTCTGGAGTGTTTTGCCAGAGAAGGAATGGCTCTTTCCTGACCAGGATGCGTCCATCGGCGGGAGGGGTCCGGGAAAATCGGCCTTAGAGCGCCCCTACAGCGATCTCACGCCCCTTTCTTAACGGGAGGCTGGGATCTTCGGATTTTTCAGATTCACCCCATTCATTGTGCCGACAATTGAAGAGAAGAGCGGGGACAGAGTCGGAATACTCCGAGAGTCACCCCATTCGGCGAAAGGAACAAGACGTGACAGTAGCCGATATCATGACATCTGAATTACTCACGGCCGAGCTGGACGATACGGTTGGGGATATCACCAAGATCTTCGCGGAGCACCACATTCACCACATTCTGGTGGTGGAAGGGAGTCGCATCTTGGGCGTCGTGTCCGATCGGGACATACTCAGGGCCACGAGTCCCTATGCCAATACCGTCGGTGAAGACGCCCGCGACAGCAGCACCCTCCGAAAAAAAGCACATCAAATCATGACTCGAAGAGTGGTCACCGTCTGTACTACGGACACCGCGGTAGAGGCCGCGGCGATCATGCTGGAAAATAGGTTTAACTGCCTACCCGTGCTTTCACATGCCGGCGCCGTCGTGGGCATCCTGACCAAAACGGACCTGCTGAAGTGTTTTCTCGAACAGATCGCGCCGGTACAGGCATAGGCCGGTAGGCCACTCCAAGGGTTCAGGCGCCTCACGCCTATAGGCCTTTCACGCTTCCTCGTCACGCCCAAATTTCCCAACTTATTTTTTGTCGCATCCTTACCTCATGACACCTCTGGGCAGATCGTGTAAAACCAGTTCTGTTCATTGGACTTTGTGTGCTTAGACGGCTGATGGCATGGTGACGACAACACGTTCGAGATGAACCCGATGATCAACTTCATGCTAGTGCTTCTAATGCGGCTGGCCCTGTGGCTACGATACCGAATCAAGGTAACCGGCCTGGAGCAAGTCGCTCAGGCAGGCCGCTCCGGTATCCTCTTTCTGCCCAATCACCCGGCCCTGATCGATCCGGTGATCCTCATGACGCGTCTCTATGGCCGCTTCCGTGTCAGGGTCTTGGCAGACGAGACACAAATCGATCGGCCCGTGATTCGCTCCTTGGCGCGCCGAATGAATGTCCTGCCCATCCCCGATCTGGGACGTAGCGGCACCCAATCCGCGGAACAGGTTCGCGCGGCGATGGACCGCTGCGTGGCGGCTCTATCCCGGGGTGACAATGTGGTCTTATATCCGGCCGGTCACATCAATCGTCAGCACTCGGAGCGGATAGGGGCCAACAGCGCGGTCGAACGGATTCTGCGGGAGTTGCCCGATGTGCGTATCGTTTTGGTTCGTACGCGCGGCCTCTGGGGAAGCAGCACCAGTTGGGCCTCGGGGCGCGTGCCGCTGATCAAGCCCCTGCTGTTTCGTGCCCTCAAGCTCGTGTTCTTGAACGGAATTCTTTTCATACCCCGTCGCGAGGTAGAGATCGACCTGGCGGAGGCGGACGACCTACCCCGCCAGGCAGATCGGCGTGACCTGAACGCCTATCTGGAGACTTACCTGAATGGGGCAGATCGACCCAATACTTATGTGCCCTACTCGTTCTGGGAAGGCGGTGGCGTTCGAGTTCTGCCGGAGCCACGGCAGAGCGCTTCGACCGAGCGTCAGAGAAAAATGTCACCCGCCATTCGCGGTCAGGTTTTAGCCTTCCTGGAAGAGGCCACGGGCGTGACGGCCTTGGAGGACTCGATGTCCCTCTCCGCCGATCTCAACATGGATTCGCTGGCCCAGGTCGATCTGATTGCCTGGCTGGAGCGGGAGTATGGCCATGCCGATATCGATATCGACGCCCTCATGACCGTTTCCGATGTGCTTTGGGCGGCCTGCGGCGAAGCCGTTTCCACGGCGGACCGGGCCGTGGAAGAAGTCCCTAAAGCCTGGTTCCACACGCCCACGCCCCCGGCCCGCCGGGAGGGCCTCGAAGCCTCCACCGTCACAGAGGCCTTCCTGTATCAGGCGAAACGCCGCCCCGGCCGCGTGATCGTCGCCGACTCGGTCTCCGGCGTAAAGACATACCGTGACATGATCCTGGCGATTCTGTTGCTCCGTAGGCAGTTCGCCTCGCTGCCGGGTTCGGTCCTGGGGATCATGCTGCCGGCTTCGGTCGGTGCCACGATCGTCTACCTGGCGGCGCTCTTCTCCGGCAAGATTCCGGTGATGGTCAACTGGACCTTGGGCCGCCGCAACCTGTTGCACGCGCTGGACGCATTGAAGGTTCAACACATCGTGACAGCCAATGCTCTGCTGGCCCGCATTCGCGCGCAGGGCACCTCTCTAGAGGCAATCGAAGATCGCTTCCTCGCCATCGAAGACATGCGCGCGAAAATGAGCCCGTGGGACAAGCTGTGGGCCCTGGGTCAGGCCTATTTCAATTGGTCCGCACTGCGGCAGGCCACGGTGCCGGACACGGCGGCGGTCCTCTTTACCAGCGGTTCGGAGAGTGTGCCCAAGGCCGTCCCCTTGAGCCATCGCAACGTCATGACCAATGTGTCCGACATCTATGAGTGCCTGACCATTCACAGGTCTGACAGTTTTCTCGGCATCCTGCCTCCTTTCCATTCCTTCGGCCTGACGGGTTCGATGATCCTGCCGCTGAGCTTGGGGATACGCGTGGTCTACTATGCCAATCCCACGCACGGCAGCATGCTGGCGAACATCGTCGAGGCCTACCGCTTGACATTGCTCATCGGGACGCCGACCTTCTTGGACGGCATCCTGCGGACCGCCCGGCCGCCACAACTGGCCAGCCTCCGTCTCGTCGTCGCCGGTGCGGAGAAGTGTCCCCAACGGGTCTTCGACTTGGTGGCCCAGATGTGTCCCCAGACCGTGATCCTGGAAGGCTACGGTGTCACCGAGTGCTCACCCTGCATCTCGCTCAATCACCAGACGGACTCGCGTCCGGGGACGATTGGCAGAATCATGGCCTCGTTAGAGCACGCCATCGTCGGCGTGGATTCGGGCGAGCGTGTGCCGATCGGTCAGAAAGGCGTGTTGCTGGTGCGGGGCGACAGCGTCTTCTCCGGCTATCACGAACACGAAGGCCCTTCCCCCTTTGTTGAGTGTGAGGGCAAGCAGTGGTATCGCACCGGGGACCTGGTGGTGGAGGATGAGGAGGGGGTGCTCACCTTCAGCGGGCGCTTGAAACGCTTCATCAAGTTGGGCGGCGAGATGATCTCCCTGCCCGCCGTTGAAACCGTCCTCGAACAGCACTTCGCCCACCTGCGCGAGGAAGGTCCCCTCTTGGCCGTGGTGGCCACCCCGGTGGAACAGAATCCGGACATCGTCCTCTTTACGACCACAGCCATTGAGCGTGAAAGCGCCAATCAGGCCATCCGCGCGGCCGGTCTCTCCGGGCTCCACAACGTCCGCAAGGTCGTCCAAGTTGACGAACTGCCCCAACTGGGTACGGGCAAGATCGACTACAAAGAGATGGAAGCGCGGCTGAGCTAGCCGGGGCAAGAGCAAGCAATTCCTTTGAGCCTCTTCTATTCACCCGTCCATGATATTATGATACAGTAGTAGCATGACACCTAGAGGAATCCAAAGACTCGACAAAGGCGCCCTTGTGGTTCAACCTCTGGACGCCCCGTCAGATGAGTTGATCTACTGGCTCTCCAAATCACCGCAAGAACGCATGGAGGCGCTCGAACAAATGCGCCAGACAATCTATGGCTACGATCCAAATGCCACCCGACTTCAAAGATCTATTGAGGTTGCTGAACTCCCATTGCGTTGAATACCTGATCATTGGCGGCTATGCAGTAGCCTATCATGGTTATCCCCGGGCGACCATGGACATCGATATTTGGGTAGCGATCGATTCCCAGAATGCAGTCAAAATCGTTGACGTGCTCAAGGAGTTTGGCTTCAACGTGCCGGAGCTGTGTCCTGCACTCTTCCAGAAAAAGAACCAGGTCATTCGCATGGGTGTCCCGCCGGTCAGAATTAAGATGCTGACTGGCATCTCCGGAGTCGAGTTTGGGGACTGCTACGTCAACCGTATCGACGATGAACTCGATGGGGAGCCCGTGAAGATCATTTCGCTCAAGCACCTAAAGCTGAACAAAAAGGCGAGCGGACGCCATCAGGACTTAGCCGACCTGGAGCATCTCCCGTAGTCGTCTGCCAGAAACCGTTCAATGGTCTTCCGCAAGGGCGCCGAGGGCTGTGCGCCCTCCATTGTCACCGAGAGGGCTGCCGCGGCCTGGGCGAATCGCAGGGCTTCGCTCAGATCGACGTCTTCGGCCAGCGCGACAGCCAGTGCCCCATTGAAGGTATCGCCGGCGGCAGTCGTATCCACCGCCTGCACTGAAAATCCAGTCACCAGGCCCTCTAACGAGGAGGAAAGGCAGTAGACGCCCCGCGGACCCAGGGTGATGATCACCGTGTCCACGCCTCGGTCGCGGAGGGCATGCGCGCCGCGTCGTGCAGAGGCTTCATCGCTCACAGGGATGCCCGTCAACGACTCGACTTCCGTCTCATTGGGCGTGAGGATCGACACCTGCTCCAGCAGGGCCGCCGGCAGGGCCTGAGCCGGCGCCGGATTCAGCAGCACCGGCACGCCTCGGTCCGCCGCCAATCGGGTGGCGGTCTCAATGCTCGGCATAGGGATCTCGAGCTGCAGGACCATGATGCTCGCCTGGTCGATGGCCTCCGCTGCAGCTATGACCTCTTCCGGGGAAAGGTGTTCGTTGGCGCCGGGGGCCACCACGATGCTGTTTTCACCCTGCCCATCAACCACGATCAGCGCTATGCCTGATGCATGCACGGCATCCTTTCGGATCCACGCGGTATCGATGCCGTCAGCCTGGAAGCCTGACAGCGCCTCCGCGCCGAAGGCATCCTCTCCGATCCGCGCAATGAGACTCACTTGGCCTCCAGCCCGCGCCGCGGCCACGGCCTGATTGGCGCCTTTGCCGCCGGCCGCCTTGATGAAACGTCCGCCCAAAACCGTTTCACCCGGTTTGGGAATACGAGGCGCCTTTACAATCAAGTCCGTATTGGAACTGCCGATGACCACAATCTGCTGTTTCATGGATTGGCTCGCCCGACTTTTTCAAAGAAGACATAGGTAATCACAAAAGCGCCCTGTGAGAGCACCGTCATCCAGAAGGTCAGTTGAAACTTGAATTTCCGCGTCTTGTGATGAAATGTTCGTTGGCCGAGAAACGCCCCTAGGCTGCCACCAACCAGAGCCAAGCCATCGAGCGTTGCTTCGGGAACACGACGCGTCCCTCGTTTTGCCAGCCACTTGTCCCAGCCGTAGACCGCAAGGGCGAGCAGGTTAACACCAACCAGGTAGGTCAACCCTGCGAACAGACCCCTGTGCTCTTGAATCCAGATCATGATGCCAATCCTAACAAGATGGGCTATCAGAGCAAGGTTCAACCGAGGAACGGCGCGAGGAAGCGGTAATCAGTACTCAGGAATCAGTCATTGCACCGAACCGACTTCTACCGACCACTGGCTACCGATTACCGATTGCTGTCCTTTTGCTGTCCTTCTTGACAACGCTCTTCGTTTGCAGTTCGTCTGATGGCCTATGTTTCAGGCCCTGCTGACATGCCATGTCCGCCGTCAGTGCAGGACGCTCCACGCGTCTGCTCAATGCGACGGTGGCCAATCTGACTCGCTTGGTCTTGGCGACGCTTCTCCTGGCGGCTTGGGCGCATACCCTGGGGCAGGGTGTGTCGGGACCGGCCCTGCCTTGGCTATTCGTGAGTGGCGTGGTGGGTTTTGGCCTGGGTGACCTGGCCCTCTATGCCGCCTTTGCTCACATCGGTTCCCGTTTGATGGTGTTGCTCTTTCTCTGTGTGTCCGCACCGCTGGGCGCGCTGATGGAGTGGCTCTGGCTCGGCAGCGGGCTCACCGTGAGTCAGATGTTTTGGGGAGGTGTGATTCTGGCGGGCGTGGCCTTGGCCTTGACAACCGATACGGCGACCTCTGCCACACGACGTGATCGCGTGGTGGGGCCCGTCATGGGACTAATTGCTGCCATGGGACAGGCCGGTGGAGCGGTGTTGACACGGAAGGCCTTTGACGTGGCGGATCAGGCAGGGAGACATATCGACGGCGCCACGGCCGCCTACCAGCGCATCTTGGGAGGCGTTCTTCTGACCCTCGTCGTCCTGCTCGTCGGACGCCATCTCTTCAAGGGGTGTGCGCAAACAAGGTTTCGGGATCCGAGCCATCAATGGCGGCAGGCCTGGCCCCGGGTTGTGGCAAACGCGTTCTGCGGCCCGGCCTTGGGTGTCGCCTGTTTTCAGTGGCCCCTGGCCGTGGAAAAGACGGGGATTGTGCTGGCCATCGTCGCCACCACGCCGTTGGTCGTGATCCCCTTCACCTATATGATCGATGGGGACCGTCCGGGGATTCGGTCGTTGGTAGGCGGTGCAGTCGCCGTCCTGGGAGCTGCCGTGCTGGCCTTCCGCTAATCGCACCACTCAGAGACCCTAGAGACTGTGCCGGTATCTTTTCTTTTCACGAGTGACAAGACGACGACGTGGGCATAGGATGTCCTCCTCGATAGGATTCGTTCTCATCATGACCTGGAAACGACTTGGATGGCCGAATACCCATCTAATAAGGATCTGCTCAGACGTCTGATCGACGTGGAGGAGAAGCTCGCGGTGGTCAGCCGACGTCTAGAGCGTTGGGAGTCGAAGGCGCAACCGGCGGCGGACACTCGAAAGGATGGTGCGAGCGGCAGCGACCCTATTCCATCATTGCCCCCGCCCATACCTCGGCGGGTTGAGTCGCCGCCACGGGTGTCGGATGCGGACTTGGATCGAGAGAAGATGATCCCCAATAAAAAAGACGCCATGGCTGCAGCCTCGTCATTCCAAGTGGGTCCGCCCACACCTGATGAGGTTTCGCGTCCACCCCGTCTCGACCTTCGCGAGAGACTGGCGCGGTGCGGATTCTTGCCGCCACGCGGAGAAGGGACATTGGAAATACAAGTGGGTACCTGGTGGACGACCCGCATTGGAGCGGTGTTGGCGGTCATCACCGGGGCTTTTTTTGCCGTCTATGTCTCCAAGAATGTCCCTCCCTGGGTCCGCTTTGGAGAGCTTCTGGGCGGCTCAGTGGGGGTGACACTGCTCGGACTCTGGCTGGAGCGACGGTACCGGCGCTTTGGCGAGGTTTTATTTGGCAGTGGATTGGCTCTCATTTATTTCTCTGTGTACGCCGGATATGCGGTGTCACCCGTCAAGGTAATGGATAACGCGATTCTGGCGACCCTCCTGCAGTATGCGGCTGCCGTAGGACTCTTTCTCTGCGCCCGGTGGCGCGCTTCCGTCGGCATTGCGACCATGGCGACCTTCCTGGGTTACGTGGCTTGTCTTTTCTCTTCTCTCCACGGGCTGCCGACCTACGCCCTAGTGGCGGCCGCTACGTTGGCGATAGGGGCCCTATGTTTCTACCTCATCCGGCGCTGGCAGCGGCCCCTGCTGGTGAGCGTACCCCTGACCTATGTCATCTATGGGGTTGTGATGACGAACGATCCAAGACCGTCTTATGCACTGTGCTTCGCATATCTGCTCTTCTATGTCATGATCTTCGGCGCCGCGGACTACCTGGCCCTGCTAAAAAATGCTGTGATGCCGCGCCTCCAGAGACGTGGAGTGCAAATTCTCAATACCAGCGCTGCCGCGGTCCTCGGGTATCTGATGACGGCCCAGTTCTACCCCGAGTATCTGACGACATTTTACGCTATCTTGGGCGGTCTCTTTACCGGCACGGCCCTGCTTTATTACCTGACGAAACATTCGGACGTCATGATGCACACCTACTTCGTCAAGGGATCGGCGCTGATAACGCTGGCCATGATGACCGCCTTCGAGTCTAGAACGCGCTGGGCGGCACTTGCCGTCGAAAGTCTGGTCTTGCTGATGAGTGCCAAACGGTCTCGCCTCAAGGTCGTAGAAGGGGCCATGGCGTTGGTGTGGTGCGCGTCTTTTTACTTCTTTTTGCAGCACCTCTACGGACTGGGCCGATTCTCCAGCGCCTATCCCATTCTGAGCGGGCAGGGTGGCTCGGCGGTTTTCTATCTCGCGCTGACCACGATACTGTTCTGCCTGCAAGGTCGCTGGCTCGGTGCCGCGCCGGACGACGATGAGGAGACCCCGACGCCCTCGGCAGCCTCGATAGCCGGTAGACAGACATTTCGTGTTCAACTAAATCTTCTCTATAGCCTCTTTCTAGGCCTACTTGGACTTGGCGTCAGTAAGGCATTCGGCCCTGCTACCTATTTTCCCCTGGCCGCGGCATTGATGGGTGTGCTGACGGTACTGATTGGGATCGCCTTTCGGCACTGGATCGCCTACGTGGGCGGTTCGATACCCTTTCTCATTGCCCATATCGTGTTCTGGACCGGGGAGCATGCCACTCGGCATGCTCAGCCAGCCTGGATGAACGGAGCAGTGCTGATCGGGCTCAGCCTGGGTGCGGCCGTCCTGATCTGCTATTGCGTCCGAACAGACCTGTCCCGTTCCTGGCGAATCGACCCAGCGGTCCTCGACGCTGTCCTGCACGGCCTTTGGATAACGACTTGGTACTGCGTCATCAAGAAAACCTGTGGATTCGAGAGTTCGCTGTTGATCATGGTGGTGACATCGTGTCTCGTTGCCGGGGCTACCCTCAAGTTTCCCTTTCTCCATCTGGGGGATTTCTCCTCGCTGCCCATGGCACTGTGGCTCGTAGATGCCGGGAGAACATTCTTCGGTGGCAGCGACCCAATGGTCCATACGGGCTCGACGCTCTTTCTGTGCTTGGGGGCCGTCGGCGCCTACGGGTATGCCTGTGCCCATGCCATGGTCGAGCCGCTCCGCAGTCGACTTGTACTACTGAGGCCGCAGGATCAATACCAAGTCTTGCACACGCTACTGGCCTGGCTGATCGGCTTGGTTGCCCTGCAGACGATTTTCCATGATCGGGCCCTCATGCTCTCCCTGGGGATCGCGGGTGTCACGTGTGGTCTGCTCTGTCGATGGTCTGGGTTGAAGCCCACTTTTTACGCGGGATTGTGTTATCTCCTGGCAGCACACTGCATATGCGGTCTGCTGATGCCGACCCAGGGGCGTGCGGGTGATACGCTCTTTCTTGCCATGGTCCTGCTCTTGGCGGCGCTGACACTCGCGTATGCGGTCTGTGGTCGATACCTGCGCGGCGACCTGGCTGAATCCAAGCATGAGCTTCTTCAGTTTCTCCTCGGATCACTCGCGCTGCTCATGATGTTTTTGCTTTTTTACCTAAAACCGGGCGACTGGCACTCCTATGTGACCGTCCTGTGGGGCGCATCGGCCGTGATGGTCTTGACGGTCGGACTTCTATTGAGCGTCAGACCCCTGCGCATCCTCGGTCTGATCGGTTTGGCCCTCTGCATTCCACGCGTGTTCATTGTCGATGTTCGTTCGACGTTGCACCGGATCATCGCCTTCGGCGTTCTGAGTGCTGTCTTGCTGGTGGTGGGTTTCGTCTACAACAAATATCATGAGGTGATTCAACAGACAAATGGGAGCCGGCCAGGGGCGCGCGAACAGTAGCGGCCTTCCTGCAAGCAAACAAGCGCCGAGACCCTTG
Organism: Planctomycetota bacterium; assembly: GCA_022563885.1. Taxonomy (GTDB): domain Bacteria; phylum Planctomycetota; class Phycisphaerae; order Sedimentisphaerales; family Anaerobacaceae; genus JAIPFM01. The sequence goes on from JADFMM010000008.1 coordinate 36,225, forward strand.
CGATCGAGCCCTACGGGACCAGTTCCGCAGGGTCTCTTCCGGCACGATGTGCCTCTCGGCAGAAGGACCCCCTAGTGAGTGAGCCCAAGAAGAGTCATCTGACCCTGTGGATCTGTGGCGCGATCGTGGCCGCTATCGGCTCGGCCCTGGTCTTTCCCCACCTGGCCGTGAAATTCCATGTGGGGGGTGAAATCTTTCTCCGCCTGCTCAGGATGATAGTGGTGCCTCTAGTTGTCACGAGCGTGATGAGTGGCATTCTGGGCCTGGGTGATGTTCGCAAACTGGGCCGTCCCGGTGGAGCCGCCCTGCTCTATTACCTGACCACCACGGTCCTGGCGGTGTTCGTCGGCCTGATGGTGGTGAATCTCATCCAACCGGGTATGGGGACGGTCGACGAGGCCTCGCTGGCGGCCGTCAAAGCTGAGAGTGACACCAACTCCCCCAAGGCAAGACTCCTGATGGCCTTGACCGATGCCACGGGCCTCAGCAAGGAAGAGATCGGCGGCGTCTTTGAGGAATTCTCCCCAGGCCCTCAGGAGTCACCCACGATTGGCACGATATTGAAAAATCTCCTGCTGATGCTCTTCACCGACAACCTCTTTGCGGCGGCGGCCAACACGAGTCTCTTGCCCCTGATCCTGTTCAGCATTGTCTTTGCCTGCATGTTGACGACCATGGGATCACGGGTCTCCCATCTCAGTGCCATGATCGAGCAGATCAACGATGCCCTGATGCGGTTTGTCTTGCTGATCATGCGCATCTCCCCGCTCGGCATCTTTTGCCTGGTGGCGGCGCGGTTTGGTCAGGCCCAAGCCGAAGGGAAACTGCTCGATCTGGTCAATCAAACCGGTTGGTATGTTCTGACAGTGGTGTTCGGTCTGGGCATCCACGCCTGCTGTATCTTGCCGCTGATCTACTGGTGCTTCACGCGGAAGAACCCCTTTCGTTTCATCCTCCAGATGTCACAGGCCTTGCTCACGGCCTTTTCGACGGCCAGCTCCTCCGCGACACTGCCAGTCACCATGGAGTGCGCCATCGATCGGGCCGGCGTGTCCGAGCGGTCCGTAAAGTTTGTGCTGCCCCTGGGAGCCACCATCAACATGGATGGCACGGCGCTCTACGAAGCGGTCGCAGCCCTCTTTATCGCTCAGGCGACGGGTTACGATTTGAGCCTGCTGCAACAACTCGTCATTGCCGTCACCGCGACGCTGGCGGCCATCGGTGCCGCAGGCATTCCCGAGGCGGGCCTGGTGACCATGATCATCGTGCTCAATGCCGTCGGGCTGCCCGTCGAATATATTGGCTTGGTCCTATCCGTCGACTGGCTTGTGGACCGATTCAGGACCGCGGTCAACATCTATGGGGACTGTGTGGGTGCCGTGGTGGTGGAAAGGGTGTCGTGACGGTTCTGTTACAGTGCCTTGGAAAACACCGAAAAGGCCTTAGGGATGACCTCCAAGCGAACGGGTGTCCGGCCCATGATGTCCCCATCTAGATTCAGCGGACCTTCCTTTTCAGGAAGGAGTGCACACCTACGAACCTGATAGTATTCACAGAGGGGATCTTCAATGTGCTTTCCTTCAAACAGTTTCGCAAAGAGCTTCAGCAGTCGCATCGGTTTGGCATGCTCCCGGACCACGACGACATCCATGAGTCCATCGTCCAAACGGGCTTTGGGTGCAATCTTCATGCCCTTGCCGGTATGAATCGTGTTACAGACGATGACAAAGGTGAAGTCATCGACAATCTCCCTGTCCTCCAGGATCAGTGTTGCGGGTCGCGCCTTGTGCCTGAATATCTCCATCACTGTCACTAACGTGTAGCGCCGTTCGCCCAACCATCGCAGTTTCTGCGCCATGAGACCAATATCAGTCACCAGTCCCCAGCCCAGGATGTTGAGGACATAAACGAGTTCGGCGCGGGCGTCCATCTGCACGGCAATGGCATCGACCGCATGGGCGTGTCGGCCTAGAATGGCATGAGCGGCCTCTACCGGGTTTTGGAGACCCAAGTCGTGGGCAAAGGCATTGCCCGATCCGCCGGGGATTACGCCGATGGGGATTTTCTGTTTGTCTTCCCGAGAGAGCATGCCGTTGACGACCTCATGCAAGGTGCCGTCACCGCCTATCACGACGATGGCATCCAGCCCACCCAGAGTCAACTCCTGTACGATGGACGTGGCGTGTCCCGGATGTGTCGTTTCCGAGAGGGTGACATCCACACCGGCAGACTGAAAGAGTGGCAGGACTTGAGCCAGGACGGCGCGACCCCTGCGGCCGCCGCCATAGGGGTTCAGGATGATGGACACTCTCATGTTCCTAAGGGGGTTCAGCTCTCTTGCGTCTGCAGGAGTTGAATAATGTCCGCCTTACTGGGGATGGATTCCAGCGATCCGTATTTGGTGCACACCAATGCGGCGGCGGCGGACGCAAATTCCACGGCATGTTTCATGTCTGTGCAGGTGACCGCGCAATAGGCGCCCAACGCCCCTGCGAAGGCGTCACCACAGCCGCTGTCATCGACCAAATCGATGTCAAAGGCGGGGATCTGTTCGGCGGTGTAACGATCGATGAGCATGCAGCCCCGTCGGCCCATGGTGATGATCGCGTAACGTACGCCTCTTGCGATCAGGTCTGAACCGATGAGTTTTGCGGTGCGAATGCTGGCATTGGCCCGGTCGGTGATATTTGCCGCCTCAAACAGGTTGGGCACCACGATGTCTGCGGAAAAGTACTCGATGGGCAGGTCGGCCTTCCTTTGGTCCAGGGGATGCGCGGGATTGAGAACCACCCTGACGCCATGGATGTCGGCCAAGCGGAGCGCCGTGGTGATCGCCTCTTGCGGTAGTTTGCCGTGAATCAGACAGATATCTGCCTGAGAGATCGCTTCTTCGGCCTGTTCGATTTCGCGGGCAGTCAGTGCAAGATTGGCGCCGGCATAGTGACAGGCGGCGTTGTCCCCCATGGAACTCACCAGCGTGACCACCACCCCGGTGTTCATGGCCTCGGCCGTATACACGTAGTCCGTGTTGATGCCGAGTTCGGAGAGTTCCTGCAATACCATGCGGGCATAGGGATCGCCGCCGACCTTGCTGACAAGAAAGACCTCACATTCGCATTTGACCGCCTGGGTGGCCTGACTAGGTCCGGGACCCGCGGTCTTGTACCAGAGTTCAGACCCTGAAACGGCCTGGCCTTCCGAGGGAATTCGGTCGCAGCGTATGGCCATGTCGATATAGGTGCCACCTATTGCGACCACTCTAGGGCGTTGCTTAGACATCCATTGTCCTCTTCATTCCCTGTTCTACCTAATAGACTGAGCAGGCGCAGGCATCCGGCCATCACGCACTTAGCAACCAAACACCCTTTCAGTATAGCCCTCCCCTATGCAAAAGCAAGGAATTTGGGGGAGACGCAAATGGTGGTGGGGTACTGGGTTACGAGGCTGAAGGTATTAGGCTCTGTCTGAAAACTCGCTCTCGGGCCGACGACAGAGTTTTCAGACAGAGGCTAGTCTGATTGCGTCTCGAGACCCCCGAGGGCGGCTGGCTTCGAAAAAAACCCTATCGATTCTTCATCATGGCCATGAAAGATTGGAACAGGTAGGCCGAATCATGGGGTCCAGGCGAGGCCTCCGGGTGATACTGCACGGAGAAGGCCTTGAACTTCTTACAACGCAAACCTTCCAGGGTGTTGTCGTTGAGATTGATGTGGGTGAGTTCCACATCTTTGTCTCTTAGCGAATCCAAATCGACGCAGAAGCCGTGGTTCTGGCTGGTAATTTCGATCTTGCCGGTGTCCAGGTCCTGGACGGGGTGGTTGGCCCCTCGATGCCCGAATTTGAGTTTGTAGGTCTTACCGCCCAGGGCCAGGGCGAGTATCTGGTGACCCAGACAGATGCCGAAAATCGGGACCTTGCCGAGTAAGGCCCGCACGGTCTCGATGCCATAGTGGACGGCGGCCGGATCGCCGGGGCCGTTGCTGAGTAAGACGCCGTCCGGTTTTTTGGCGAGGATGGCCTGGGCGGAGGTCTGGGCCGGCACCACGGTGACCTGGCAAGCGTGACTACGGAGCAGCCGGAGGATGTTCTGCTTGATGCCGTAATCGATGGCCACGACGTTGAACTCGGTCTCGGGCAGGGCTTCGGTGCCCTCGATGACATCGATGGTCCCTTTGTTCCATTCGTAGGCCTTGGTTGCGGTGACATCCTGGACGATGTCGCGCCCGATCAGGCCGGGATAGGGATCTAACTTGGCCTTGAGTTTTCCGACGGCCGTCTCGGAAGAGGAGATGATGCCTCTCATGGCGCCTTGGGTACGGATGTGTCGGACGAGCTTGCGGGTATCGATGCCCTCCAGACCCACGACCCCGTTGTCTTGGAGGTATTGGTCCAGGGACACCTGGTGCCGCCAGTTGCTGGGGTAGGGACAGTTCTCCTTGACGATCAAACCCCGTACGAAGAGCTTTCTGGATTCCCAGTCTGCCTCATTGGTGCCGTAGTTGCCGATGAGGGGGTAGGTCATGGTGATGATCTGCTCGTGGTAGGAGGGATCGGTCAGGATTTCCTGGTAACCGCACATACTGGTATTGAAGACGACTTCCCCACAGCCTTGGCCTTTCGCGCCGAAGCCCTTGCCTTCAAAGAGCGTGCCATCTTCCAGCAACAAAACAGCCTTCACGTTTCAATCTCTCCAAAAACCGTAAGTCACACTTCTCTAGCCACTAACCACTCGCCACCAGTCACTTATTGTAGAGTTGAATAGCCTTGACACCCATTGTCTTGCTCCGCATGGATTCGATCGCCTGTACGACCGCCGCGGCGGCCCGAATGGTAGTGACATAGGGGATCTGTTTTTCCAGGGCGTTTCTGCGGATGGAGAAGGAGTCCAGGATCGACTGCTTGCCCACGGTGGTATTGACAATCAGGTCAAAGTCACCATTGATGATGGCATCCACAATGTGGGGCCTGCCCTCGGTGATCTTGAGTACGGACTCGGCAGGGATGTCGTGCCGGGCAATTTCCGCCCAGGTGCCTTGGGTGGCGACGATTCGAAAGCCGAGACGGTGGAGCTTTCCCGCCAATTCGACGGTGCGACCCTTGTCGGCATCCTTGACGCTGAACAGAATCGTCCCCTCAAGGGGAAGGCTGTTGCCGACGGCGATCTGCGCCTTGGCAAAGGCCATGCCGAAATCTGTGGCAATGCCCATGACCTCGCCCGTGGACAACATCTCTGGCCCGAGCAGGGTGTCCGTGCCGGGGAACTTCAGGAAGGGGAAGATCGCCTCCTTCACCGCATAGTGATCGCGCTGCACTTGTTGGGTGAAGCCCAGTTCCTTGAGTGTCTTACCCGCCATGACCTTGGCCGCCAGTTTGGCCAAGGGCACGCCGATGGCCTTGCTGACGAAGGGAATGGTGCGCGAGGCACGCGGGTTGACTTCCAGGATGTAGATCTCGTCGTTTTTGACGGCAAACTGAATGTTGATCAGGCCCTTGACCTTCAGTTCCAGGGCCAGCAATTTGGTCTGTCTGCCGAGTTCCTTCACGATCTTGGCGGGTACCGAGATGGGGGGCAGCGAACAGGCGCTGTCCCCGGAATGGACCCCGGCCTCTTCGATATGTTCCATGATGCCGCCGATGACCACCCGCGTGCCGTCTGAGATGGCGTCCACGTCAAACTCGGTGGCGTCGTCGAGGAATTTGTCGATGAGAATGGGGTGCTCCCCCGAGGCCTCGATCGCATTTTCCACGCAGGCCTTCAGGTCCGACGCATCGTGGACGATCTCCATGGCCCGGCCTCCCAACACGAAGGAGGGGCGGATTAGCAGGGGATACCCAAGCCTGTCGGCGATCTTCTGGGTCTCTTCATAGGTGGTGGCGGTGCCACTGAGGGGCTGCCGCAGGTTTAGCTTTTCGACGAGTTGGTTGAAGCGCTCCCTGTTTTCCGCGCGGTCGATGCTATCGGGGCTGGTACCGATGATGGGGACCCCGGCCTTTTCCAACGCGACCGCCAATTTCAGGGGCGTCTGCCCGCCAAACTGTACGATCACACCGTCCGGCCGCTCCTTCTCGATGATGTTCATGACATCTTCGAAGGTGAGGGGCTCGAAGTAGAGTCGGTCAGAGGTGTCGTAGTCCGTACTGACAGTTTCGGGATTGCAGTTGACCATGATCGATTCCACGCCGATCTCCGCCAGGGCAAAGGAGGCGTGCACACAGCAATAGTCAAACTCGATGCCCTGACCGATGCGGTTGGGACCGCCCCCCAGGATCACGATCTTTCTCTGTTCGGTCGGGTCGGCCTCGCATTCTTCTTCGTAGGTGGAATAGAGATAGGGCGTATTCGCCTCGAACTCGGCGCCGCAGGTGTCCACCCGCTTGTACACAGGATTGACGCCTAGACTTTGCCGATGCTTGCGGAGCACGGGTTCCTCTACGCCGATCTTCTCGGCCAGGTATCTGTCACTATAGCCATAGCCCTTGGCCTGTCGCATGAGGGCGGGTTTGAAGTTGTCCAGTCCGCCCACCTTTTGAATCCTGCCTTCGAGCTTGACGATGTCATGGATGTTGTGCAGGAACCAGGGATCGATGCAGGTGAGCTGGTAGAGTTCGTCGATGGTGACCTTGCGGCGCAGCGCCTCGGCCACATACCATAGTTTGTCCCAGCAGTTGCTGCGGAGTTTGTCCTTCAATGCCTTCAGAGAGAGGTTGGGTTCGATGTGTCTGTTATCGAAAGAATCGCGGTCGATCTCCAGCGATCGGATCGCCTTCTGCAAGGACTCTTTAAAGGTGCGACCGATGGCCATCGCCTCGCCGACCGATTTCATCTGAATCGTCAGTTCGGGTTTGGTCTTGGGAAACTTTTCAAAGGTAAATCGGGGCCACTTGGTGACGCAGTAATCGATGGTGGGCTCGAAACAGGCGGGTGTCTTCTTGGTGATGTCATTGGGAATCTCGTCCAGGGTATACCCGACGGCCAGCAGCGAGGCGATCTTGGCGATGGGAAAACCGGTTGCCTTGGACGCCAGGGCCGAACTCCGGGAGACCCGGGGGTTCATCTCGATCACGTAGAGCTTGCCGTTGCGAGGATTGACGGCGAACTGGATGTTGGAGCCGCCCGTTTCGACGCCGATGGCCCGGATGATCTTCAGGGAGGCGTCCCTCATGATCTGATATTCCTTGTCCGTGAGGGTCTGGGCGGGCGCGACCGTGATGCTGTCACCGGTGTGGATGCCCATGGGATCGAGATTCTCAATCGAGCAGACGATCACCACGTTGTCCTTGCAGTCCCGCATGACCTCCAGTTCAAACTCTTTCCACCCTATCACCGACTCTTCCACCAGGACCTGGCGGGTGGGACTGAGATCGAGGGCCCATTTGATGAACTGTTTGTACTCCTCCATGTTGTACGCCACATTGCCGCCGGTGCCGCCCAGCGTGTAAGAGGGACGGATGATGGCGGGAAACCCGACCAGGTCGATCATCGCCTCGGCCTCTTCCCAGGTGTGGGCATACCCGCTCTGAGGCACCTCCAGGCCGATCTCTTCCATGATCTGTTTGAATTTGTCCCGTTCCTCGGCCCGCCGGATGGAATTCAGATTGGCTCCCAGCATGCGGACGTTGTATTTTTCGAGGACACCCTTCTCTGCCAGCTCGACCGCCATGTTGAGGCCCGTCTGTCCGCCCAAGGTGGGAAGAATGCTGTCCGGGCGTTCCTTGCGAATGATCTTCTCGACGATGTCGGCCGTGATGGGTTCGATGTAAGTGCGATCCGCCATCTCGGGATCGGTCATGATGGTGGCCGGATTGCTATTGACCAGCACGACCTTGTATCCCTCGGCCCGCAACACCTTGCAGGCCTGGGCCCCCGAATAGTCGAACTCACAGGCCTGCCCGATGACGATGGGACCGGAGCCGATGATGAGGATCTTCTTGATGTCCTGACGTTTTGGCATAGTTCCGTCGGAGTGTATTAAAGAACCGGCATTGTCACGCAGAGGTTGGACCGATGGCAAACACCCATGGGTGATACGTGTGGTGATTGTTTACCAGGAGAAGGCCCCCTTCGTCAAGGTCTAAGACAAGGACTCATCGCGCGCCGGCCTGGCAATCGTTTGCGGGACAACAAGACCGTCTCAATAACACCCTGGGGTATCAGTCCCTCCGTCCGTAAGCGACGCCTCCAAGGTCACGCCGGGGGCCGGCAGCGTGCTACTGCCTTGCAGAAACTGATCGATGGCACGCGCAGCACCGCGGCCTTCGTTGATGGCCCAGACGACCAGCGACTGTCCACGCCGACAGTCACCGGCGACGAATACGCCCTCAACGTTGGTGGCGAAGGGGCCATGTTTAGCCTTGAAGGTCTGCCAGTTGGCCCGCGGGTTTTGCATCTCCAGGCCCAGCATCTCGCCGACGGTCTTTTCCGGACCGACGAAGCCGGTCGCGAAGAGCACCAGGTCGGCCGGCCACTCTTTTTCCGTGCCTGCGACTTCCCGCCAGGGCAATCCACTGTCGGCGGGCCGGGACCAATCGACACCGACCGTCCGGACCGCTTTGACTCGCCCCTGGCCATCGTCGATAAAGGCCTTGGTCAGGATGGTGTAGGTCCGCGGGTCCTTTCCGAATCGAGCGGTGGATTCTTCGTGCGCATAGTCCACCCGGGCGATGCGGGGCCACTCGGGCCAGGGGTTGTTCGCGGCCCGATCGGCTGGGGGCTGGTCGAGTAGTTCGAAATTCACCAGGCTCTTACAGCCGTGGCGCAGCGCGGTGCCGATGCAATCCGCTCCGGTGTCACCGCCCCCGATGACGATGACCTCTCTGTCGCGAGCGGAAATATAGTCATCTTTCTCCAAACGCGAATCGAGCAGACTCTTGGTGTTATGCGTCAGAAACGCCATGGCCTGATGAATGCCTTTTAGGTCACGTCCCGGACAGTGGGCCATGGGATCGAAGGGATGGGTCGCGCCGGTGGCCAGGAGCAGTGCATCCTGTTCTTCCAGGAGCTGCTCGGGGTCGATGAACTGAATCTCGCAGCCGCGCTCCTGCATGATCCGAGTCATGTGACCCGGCTCAAAGGCTTCTTGCTTGCCAACGTGGGCACAGGTGACAAACTTGACGCCCTCTCTCCGCAGCAGGTTGACACGGCGCTCGACCACCCCCTTGTCGAGCTTCATGTTGGGGATGCCATACATCAGTAGACCGCCGATACGGTCCGCACGTTCGTAGACGGTCACTTTGTGGCCGACCGTGTTCATCTGGGCGGCAGCGGCCAGACCCGCGGGTCCGGAGCCGACCACCGCGACCTTCTTGCCCGTTCGCCTCCGGGGCGGATGGGGTTTGACCCAGCCTTCGGCGAAGCCGCGATCGATGATGGCGTTTTCGATGTTCTTGATGGTCACCGCAGGTTCGATGATCGCCAGCACGCAAGACCCTTCACAGGGTGCCGGACAAGTTCGGCCGGTGAATTCCGGGAAATTGTTGGTCTTGTGCAAGCGGTCCAATGCGTCGCGCCAACGGTCCTGATAGATGAGGTCATTCCACTCGGGGATCAGATTGTCGATAGGGCAGCCGCTCTCCGATTGGCAGAAGGGGACACCGCAATCCATGCAGCGTGCCCCCTGGGTCTGCAGCGGCTGCTTTGCCGGCTGAGTAAAGATCTCGTCGAAGTCCTTGATCCGAACCAGCGTTTCACGGTAGGGAACCGCCCTACGCGGGTATTCTTTAAAGCCCGTTGGTTTTCCCATTGTCTGTTTCTTCTCTTTCGACAGAGACTAGTGCACGGCCGCTTCCATCTCTTCGTCGTGGACCTGCCGTTCTATGAGCACGCGCTTGTAATCGATGGGCATCACCTTGACGAACACTTCGAGGATATCCGGCCACTGGCTGAGCAGCTCCTCTGCGACCCGGGAGCCGGTGTATTTGTGGTGCAACTCAATCATGTCGAGCAACTCAGAGATGTCCTGGTCGCCGCAAACGGGCTCCAACGCCACCGTGCCGAGATTACAGTTGGTCTGGAAGATTTCGCGATCCGGCGCCCACACGTAGGCAATGCCGCCGGACATGCCGGCGGCGAAATTGCGTCCGGTTGGGCCGAGGATGATGGTCCGGCCCCCGGTCATGTATTCGCAGGCGTGGTCACCGACGCCTTCGACGACGGCCCAGGCGCCACTGTTGCGCACACAGAAACGCTCGGCCGCCCGCCCCCGGAAAAAGGCCTGGCCGCTGGTGGCGCCGTAGAGGACCACGTTGCCGATGAGGATGTTCTCTTCGGGGGCGAATCCGCTCAGCTTGGGCGGATAGATGACCATCCGCCCCCCCGACAGGCCCTTGCCGACGTAGTCGTTGGCGTCCCCTTCCAGTTCCAGGGTGATGCCGCTCGCCAGCCAGCTGCCGAAGCTCTGTCCCGCCGACCCATTGAACTTGATGTGGATGGTGTCGTCGGGCAGTCCATGTTCACCCCACTTCTTCACCCAGTTGTGGCTGAGAATCGTCCCCACGGTTCGGTGGGTGTTGAGAATAGGCAACTCTATCCGGACCTTGCTGCCGTTGTTCAGAGCGGATGCACACATGGGCAAGAGATGGGTCGTGTCCAGTGCCTGGTCCAAACCGTGGTCCTGTGACTTCGTGCAATGCACGCCGACCCCGTCATGCGGTCTCCGGGCCGGTGACAGGATGGGGCTCAGATCGAGACCGTCCGTCTTCCAGTGCTGGATCGCGTCGTTGCTGTCCAGCAGGTCCACCCGGCCCACCATCTCGGTAAAGGTTCGAAAGCCGAGCTTCGACATGATCTGTCGCGCCTCTGCGGCCACCATGAACAGGTAATTTACCACGTGCTCAGGTTTGCCGGCGAATTTCTTGCGCAGGACCGGGTCTTGCGTGGCGATCCCGACCGGACAGGTGTTCAGGTGGCACTTACGCATCATGATGCAGCCCAGTGTGATGAGCGGGGCGGTCGAGAAGCCGATTTCTTCGGCGCCGAGCAGCGCGCCGATGACCACGTCGCGGCCGGTCTTCATGCCGCCATCCGTCTGTAGCACGACACGGCTGCGGAGGTCGTTTAACACCAAGGTCTGGTGCGTCTCGGCGATGCCCAGTTCCCAAGGCAATCCGGCGTGCTTGATACTGGTCAGGGGTGAGGCCCCGGTTCCGCCGGCGTCCCCGGAGATGAGAATGTGATCGGCGTGCGCCTTGACCACACCGGCGGCGATCGTACCGACGCCTACCTCGGAGACGAGTTTAACGCTCACCCGGGCCGAGGGATTGGCGTTCTTCAGATCGTGAATCAACTGTGATAAGTCCTCGATCGAGTAGATGTCGTGGTGTGGGGGCGGGCTGATGAGCCCTACACCCGGCGTGGAATACCGAATCCGGGCAATGGTATCATCGACCTTGCGGCCCGGTAACTCGCCGCCTTCACCCGGTTTAGCGCCCTGCGCAATCTTGATCTGCAATTCGTCTGCGTTGGTCAAGTACCAGGCGGTCACACCGAAACGCCCCGAGGCGACCTGTTTGATGGCGGATCGTTTCGAGTCGCCGTTGGGCAGTCTGGTAAAGCGTTCGCTATCTTCGCCCCCCTCGCCGGTGTTGCTCTTGCCCCCCAGGCGATTCATGGCGATGGCCAGGGTCTCGTGGGATTCGGCCGAGATCGACCCGAAGCTCATGGCCCCGGTGCAGAAGCGTTTGACGATCTCGCTGGCCGGCTCGACCTCCTCCAAGGGGATGGGGCCTCCATTGACGCCTTCCTTGAACTGCAGCAACCCGCGCAGGGTGTAACGTTGCCGGGCTTCGTTATTGACGGCGTCCGCGAATCGGGTGTAGGCATCCGCGCTATTCGTCCGTCCTGCTTTCTGCAAGTCGGCGATGACGTCCGGTTCCCAACCGTGCTTCTCGCCGCCGGGTCGCCAGTGGAATTCGCCCGGATTGGGCAGCATGGGCATGTTTTCTTCCGGGTGCTCCGGATAGCCCAGGGCGTGACGACGGAGCATCTCCGTCGCCAGCACATCGAAACCGACTCCCTGAATCCGGCTGGCGGTGTGGGTGAAGCAGCGATCGATGACTTCGTCCTTTAGCCCGACCGCCTCGAAGATCTGGGCGCCCTTGTAGGACTGCAGCGTCGAGATGCCCATCTTTGCCATGACCTTGAGCATGCCCTTGGTAACGCCCTTGCGGTAGGCCTCGGTTATCTTGTCGTCGTGATCGTACTCTAGGGGGTCGAGCCGACCCTCACGGCGGGCTTCCCACAGGGCCTCGAAGGCCAGATAGGGATTGATGGCATCGGCCCCGTAGCCCACCAAGAGGCAATGGTGATGGACTTCACGCGCTTCTCCCGTCTCCAGGACGATGCCGATCCGCGTCCGCTTGGCATGGCGCAGCAAGTGATGATGCACGCTGGCGGCGGCCAGGAGCGTGCTCACGGCCACGCGATCCGGTCCGATCGCGCGATCCGACAACACCACCAGCGAGTAGCCCTCGGAAATCGCCTCTTCCACCTCCCCACATATCCGATCAATGGCTTCCAACACCCCTGGTCTGCCTTGGGCGCGATCGAAGGTGATATCAATCGTCTTGGCCTTCCAGTCGCGGTGGTCCATGTGCTTGAGGGCGGCCAGCTCCTCGTTCGTGAGAATGGGGTGACGGATCAGCAGTCGATGCGCATGGTCTTCCGTGGTTTCGAGGAGGTTCTGTTCCGGCCCGATATAACAGCGCAAGGACATGATGATTTCTTCACGTATCGAGTCAATGGCCGGGTTCGTCACCTGGGCAAACAACTGCTTGAAGTAGTCGTAGAGCATGCGGGGCTGATCGCTTAGACAGGCCAGCGCCGAATCGTTTCCCATGGAGCCGACGGGATCGCGTTTTTCCGTCACCAGGGGTTGAAGCATGAAGGCCATCGTTTCGGTGGTGTAACCGAAGGCCCGCATGCGTGGTAGTAACGTTTCGGGATCGAATCCCTCAGCCCTTTTCGGGGTGAGATCCTTCAAATCGATGCGTTGTTCCTGTAGCCAGCGCGCATAGGGTCTCTGCCCGGCGAGGGCCGATTTGAGTTCTTCATCGGGGACCAGACGGCCCTGTTCGAAATCGACCAAGAAAATGCGGCCTGGCTGCAAGCGCCCCTTTTCCTTCACATTCGTGGGGTCGATCGGCAATACCCCGACCTCACTGGCCATGATCACGCGGTCGTCATGGGTCAAGTAATAGCGACTGGGCCGCAGTCCGTTGCGGTCGAGAACCGCCCCGATGTAATGTCCGTCGGTAAATACGATCGAGGCGGGGCCGTCCCAGGGTTCCATCAGGCAGGAGTGATACTCATAGAAGGCCCGCTTGCTGTGCGACATGGTGGCGTGCTTCTGCCACGCCTCCGGGATCATCATGATGACCGCTTCCTGCAGGGTGCGGCCGGTCATGAGCAGGAATTCGAGCGCGTTGTCGAAGGTGCCGGAATCGCTGCAGTCAGGTTCCACCACCGGAAAAACCTTGGCGAGATCGTCGCCGAAGAGGTCGCTTTTCATGACGCCTTCGCGGGCCCGCATCCAGTTGATATTGCCACGCAGGGTATTGATTTCGCCATTGTGGGTCATGAGGCGATTGGGCTGGGCCCGGTCCCAACTGGGAAAGGTGTTGGTTGAGAATCGAGAATGGACCATTGCCAGATGCGTCGTGTAATCGGCATCCATCAGGTCTGGAAAGTAGGTCATCAATTGCAGCGTGCGCAGCATGCCCTTGTAGATCATCACCTTGCTGGACAGGCTGCAGATGTAAAACATCTCGGATTGTGAGAGCGACGCATCGCTGCGCAGTGGGTGACTGGCCTGCTTGCGAATCAAATAGAGTTGGCGTTCAAAACCGTCCCCGACGAGCCCATCGCCCGCGGCAACGAAGAGTTGCTCGATGTGGGGTTCGGCGGCCCGAGCGCTGGGGCCGACATCGGCCTTCTCCGCTTCCGTTGGTACGGCACGCCAGCCGACCAGACGCTGCCCCTGGGCGCTAATGATCCGCTCGACCGTCTCCTTGCACTTTTGCCGCTCCTCTTTCTTCTGAGGCAGAAAGACGATCCCGGCGCCGTAGCCGCCCGGTTCGGGCAACTCGGCCTTCAAGTCCTGCCGGGCGACCTTCGCCAGGAATTCGTGGGGTAACGCGGTCAAGATGCCGGCGCCGTCCCCCGAATTGGTTTCGCAGCCACAGGCCCCCCGATGCTCCATGCTCTTGAGGATGGTATGGGCGTCCAATACGATCTGGTGGCTGCGCTGCCCCTTGATGTGCGCCACGAAACCGACGCCGCAGCTATCATGCTCATAGCGCGGATCGTACAAGCCCTGTTTCTCAGGCCGAACATTCACCATGTGCTCCAGGCAAAACCTTACTTTTCTTGCGATTGTCTAGCGCGTGATCTCGGAGACTTCGACCCCACCGAACACCCGCAGACACCTCAAAATAACAAATCTCGGGGTTGATTTCCAGGAGGAGTTGCCCAATTCCACTTATAGAGACTATTAGAATATACGGAGCTGTTATTCGCGTTTCGAATAGTAGGCATCGATGTGGGCGCGCCCAGGCTGCGTTTGATAGTGGGCCCTTTTCACAACGAATAACAGAAAGGCTGCCCGCGCAGATCCAGCAAAGGGTCGCTATGGCGATTGAACGGACAAAAACACAGTATTTCTTGACAACAGTGGGGGGCTATGGCTACAATGGCCGATTAGCACGTAACCTTCGTTCAAATAAAGGAGTTCATTATGGCCAGCGTTCAGACAATAGTCCAGACCACCCCAAATCCCAACGCATTCAAGTTCGTGGTGAACAGCCCCGTCAAAACCGAGGGAAATGTGACATACCGAAGTGCCGCCGAGTGTCAGAATAACGCTCTCGCGGAGTCCATTTTCTCGGTCGCCAACGTGACGGAGGTCTACTTCTACGACAACTACATCACAGTCACCCAGGACGGCGCCGCCGACTGGGAGGATATGGAAGACCAAATCAAGAGCATCATTGCCGATCAGTTTACCCAGCACGACCCCAATTTCGTGGTCGAAGTGAAGGATGATCCTTTCGCTGCGGATGACGATCCCGAATTGGCCAAGATCAACGAGGTATTGGATCGAACCATCCGCCCGGCCTTGCAGATGGACGGCGGCGACCTCGCGATCTACGCCCTCCAGGACAATGTCTTGACCATCAACTATCAGGGCGCCTGCGGGTCCTGCCCCAGCTCCACCATGGGAACGCTGCAGGCGATCGAGGGCATCCTACGTGAAGAGTATCACCCCGATATCACGGTCAAGATGGCTCAGGCACTAGGGTAGGGTGACATGACGGACTTGGTGAAGCGACACTGTGAACCCTGCGAGGGCAAGACATCGCCCCTCGGCAGGGATGAGGCACAGGGCTACATGTCTCAGGTGAAGGACTGGCAGCTCTCGGGCGACGCGAAGTCCATCTCTCGTGACCTCCTGTGCGGCAACTTCGTCGCGGCGGTGGACTTCATCAACCGCGTGAAGGACATCGCCGAGGCGGAAAACCACCATCCCGACCTACACCTGACAGGATACAAGAAGCTGCGCATTGAACTCAGTACGCACGCGATTGGCGGCCTCTCGGAGAACGATTTCATCGTGGCCGCCAAAATCAACGAGCTGGGGACTTGAGGCAAGGTCTTACTGCGTTGTCGTCCAAAATGTGCTACATCCAAGAAGGGCCGGAATCATCGTGCGGCCCATCTTGCACGCATGAATATCCTGCCTACTTCACCTTGAAGGAATACTCGTGAATCGTTTCCTTAGAGGGGTCAGGGGCGTGACATCGAAGAACGAAGCCCTCTTCATTTGTTTCGTATGCAAAATCGCGGCCACTAAAAACATCCTGCGGCAAACCGGGCGGTAAGGCATCTGGCAATTGGCCGGTGCGAATGTTGATCAAATAGAGTTCGATGGCAGCTTTCACTGCATTTAAGCGTGTCTGGGCTCGTGAGTCGACACAGAGGCACTTTGCGTAACCCGCCATCAACACAAAAGCAGCGGTAGCCTCAGGTTGCTCAGTGAGATCTTGTCCGGGCCTTTTTTCGAGCACCTGTATCATTCGATACGCCTGATCAAATGGGTTCTCCAGGGCTGCCTGCAACTCCGCCATAAACTCTATGTAATATTGTCGAGTGTCCCTAAGAAACGATTCGTTAACCGGTTCAACTTTCTCAAGAGCGCGTCGTAGGTCCTGCGCGTCTTCAGTGCCCACCGGGCATTCCTTTAAAAACTGCTGCCAATTCTCCATCGTAAAGGCAAAAACCATAGCCTTGGCTGCATTTCCAAAAGCAGACTGCAAACCACCTCTAGGCAGGCCAGCGTGAGCGATCTCACCCTTGAGCCAGATGAGAGCCTCCTCGTCTATAGTGAATTCTGAGAGAACACCAGCCATAACTTGACTACTCAGGTTACTCATGTAAAGTCCGACTAAATGGAAAATTGTGATTTCGTCTGACACGTGCCGGGCCATACGATGAATGGCCAGCAAACGGTCCAGGCCTTCCTTAATGTCTCCGCCGTGCACGAGTCGTTTGGCATCCGCGGCCAGTAACGCCGCGGCAAAACGGGCCTTGTGAAGCTCAGGTAGATAGGTTTCTATTCCAGCCCTTTCAAGGTGTCGAATTTTCAAGTTAATCGCATAAAATAGCCGAAATATCTGCCAAGTGATCAGACTCTGTTGTTTTGACCCAGTCGCTGCATGGAGGTAGCCCGGATGCTTGGCAAGATTTTTGAGCGGTTTGTGGAGAAAAGCCCCGTATCAGTAATGGCACGCGGTCTACTCGAAAGAGTTCTTAACTCCAA
>JADFMM010000402.1 GCA_022563885.1 Planctomycetota bacterium
ACCTGCTCAAGACCTTCGGCAAGGCGGGACCGCGCCTGCTCTGGTCGTATCGCAAGGGACCCGGTTACAGCGCCCCGTCGGTCGTCCAGGACCACCTCATCTTCTTTCATGGGCAGCCGGGCCGGGAGACGGTCGTCTGCCTGGATCCGGAAACCGGGGCAGAGAAATGGGTCTTCTCCTACGAGTCACGCTACCAGGACCGCTACAAATACAACAGCGGGCCGCGGAGTTCACCGCTGATTTGGCGGGACAAGGTCTACACCTACGGGGTGGAGGCGAAGCTCAGTTGCCTCGATCTCAAAAAGGGCGAGTTACTGTGGCAGCGCGACCTGCGCAGGGAATTCCGACTCAAACAGAACTTCTTTGGCATGGGCTCCACTCCGCTGGTCGTCGATGGGGTCTTGGCCGTGCAGATCGGGGCGCCGCAAGGTCCCTGCGTCATCGGTCTGGACCCGGACACCGGCAAGCACCTCTGGCAGACGGCCTTTCAAACCACTGCCAGCTATGCGTCCATTGTGCAGGCCACGCTCCATGGCGCCACGCGTCTGCTCGTTCTCAGCGGCGGGGACAGTCGGCCGCCCGAGGGATCGCTCCTCTGCATCGATCCGAGCGACGGCGCCCTCGACTTTTCCTATCCCTTTCGCAGTCATCTCTACGAATCGACCAATGTCAGCAACCCCGTGGTGCAGGGCGACCAGGTATTTATCTCGGCCTCCTATCAGACCGGCTGCGCAGTGTTGGCCGTCGACCCTGCGTACTCGCCCAGCGTGGTCTGGAAGAACCAGGCCTTGGGGACCCACTTCAACACGGCCATCCTGGTGGAGGGCTATCTCTACGGCTTCGACGGACGTCACGAGAACAATGCCTATCTGGTCTGCCTGGACTGGCAGAGTGGCCGCGAGATGTGGCGCGAACGTCTCCAGTGGCAGGAGACCTATCGCCGGGGTATCAGAGAGGTCTCTGTGCGAAAGTCCCCCTGCCGCGGCCAGTTGATTTACGCCGATGAAACCTTCTACTGTCTAGGCGAACTGGGCCACCTGCTGACCCTCGATCTCTCGCCCCAGGGCTGTCGGGTCCTCAGTCGCGCCTGGCTCTTTCACGCCGCCAACACCTGGTCGCCCCCGGTCATCTCACGGGGATTGCTGTACGTGTTGCAGCATCGTCCCGATTCGCAGACGCGGGAACCGGCCCAGTTACGCTGCTACGATTTGCGGGGCCCATAAGGAGACGCTAGACGCATGAATCAGATCGACTTGAAAGGACGAACGGCCGTCGTCACGGGAGGCGCCCAAGGCATCGGCAAGGCGATCGCCAAGAGAATGCTGGCGTCCGGCGCGTCCGTGAGTCTTTGGGACATAGACGGTGCCCTATTGGAAGAGAGCCGAACTGAATTGGCCGAGTTGTCCGACCTGCGTCGCGTACACAGCATCGTTGTCGATGTGGTGAAACTGCTGAAGGTCGAAGCTGCGGCGGCCGATGTCGTCAGATCCTTCGGGCGCATCGACATCATGATCGCCAATGCCGGCATCGCCGGTCCCTCCTTGCGCCTCTGGGAATACCCGCCCGAGGCCTGGCAGCAGGTGCTCGACATCGACTTGACCGGCGTGTTCAACTGCTGTCGTGCCGTCGTACCCGGCATGATCGAGAACAACTACGGCCGCATCCTCTGCACTTCCTCTATTGCCGGGAAGGAGGGCAACCCCTTGGCCAGCGCTTACAGCGCGGCCAAGGCCGGTGTCATCGCCCTGGTGAAGTCACTCGGCAAGGAACTGGCCGCCTACCAAATCTCGGTCAACTGCATGACACCCTGCACGGCCGAGACGCGCATCCTCGAACAGCTCAGCGAGGAGCATATCGAGTATATGCGCGGCAAGATCCCCCGCGGCCGCTTCGTCACCGTCGAGGAGATCGCGGCCATGGCGGCGTGGTTGGTCTCCGAGGAGAATTCCTTCACCACCGGTGCCGTGTTCGATCTGAGCGGGGGGCGGGCGACCTATTAGATGCGGCCAATCGGTGGTCCCATCCAGATACTGCTATTTCGGCGGCCATGATACCCATGTGGATGAGGTCTTGCCTCAAACGTTGACGACTATTGCCGATCCCCTAATGCAATTACATTGCATACCAGCCGCCGTTCGCCTGCCAGCTCCCCATTCAGGAAGAGTTGGAACCTGTACTCTCCCTTCTTGGGAAAGGTCACTCCGCCAAAGGTCAGAATGCATCGACAGATCTGCTTCACATTCGCGAACACGACCTCACTCTTGACCTCGGCCATGGTCTTGTCATCTTCCTGAACATCCACCAATCTAACATCGATGTCGACCTTTCCGTGCCCGTTCGTCAACTCGCAGAAGAATGTCATGCTGTGGTGCGTCGCCGGATATTTCCTCGCCTTGATCGTCTCGAAGATATTCAACACACTCGCCCTGCCCGTAAGCTGGTCCACGATGACACTATCGCAAACTTGTATCGTCAAGATAACAGGAGGCACTCGAATCATATATTAACCATACCAAAACACGGGTGAAGGACAAAGCGGAATTCACCGCTGGGCTGAACTAAGAGCACCTACGCAGAATGACTCTGCATTCAAACGGCTTTTTCTGCGTCTGGACGGCGTCAGGCTCCATCGACCGTCCTCGGACGGCCTGCTTCGCCTTCCTTGCCAGTCGCAGAAACGCTCGTTTTCGGTGCTACGATTCATTTTGATAGGCACTCTAAAGCAGTAATCGGTAATCAGTCGTCAGTGATCAGTAACCAGTGTTAAGGTTTAAGTGTTGCTGTCGATGCTTCCGCCTCAATACATAAAACTACTATGGTGTGTTTCACACTCCGATGCTTGCCCCTCTTCGTCATAAAGACGCTTACAGAATCCGCATTCATAAAAAATCTTTTTCGTTGCCATGAGACCGCCTATTGTCAATTTACACGAATCTTTCTCACTTTTGAATGTAGACTTGTGAACACCTGGTTTGTTCAGAAATACTTGTGTAACGAACAAGTTACTCTGTGATTTCTCGATAACTCCCAAAGGAGATAGCCTCAGACGCAACAAGGAGACATGAGGACCAGCCCTTTCTGTAGTCCCTTCTTAAAGAGGCTATTCATTCACATCCTGTCTGAGGGTGTAACCTAACGACTAACGCTTATCACGATCTGACGCCAAGAGCTTCCAAGAACTTCCTGGCCAAAGAGAATTCCAAATAGCTTTCTCGGCATTGGCTCAGTTCAACCATTCGTTAGGCGGCCTCGGTCTCACTCTCAACACGACTTCTGGAAGTGTAAACCCTGACGAGCAGGGCAATCATCAGGCTGATGGCAGTTACCGAGCCGGCGCGAAGAACCAGATGATCGTCACCCAACGACGAACCAAGCAGAAGAGGGTTGTGAACAGACCGGCGAAGAGAGACGACACGAACAGCGCGTGCGCCGAAAAGATAGCTTCCACTGGTGCGCCTGTCGTGGGGTCACGGATATCGGCGTTGCCAGTCATCATCACCACCCGGTAGAGGGCGATTGTGACAGCAAAGCATACCGTACACTAAGACGCCGACGCGAGTCCGACGTTCCTCAGCAGAATAGCGATTCGATTTATCACTCAAATGCGTTCGAGAGCCGCACGACGATCAGGTCAGCGACGGGAGCCAGCCGTCGATGACGTTTGATTTGTCCCTGAGCGAATCGGCTGGCTCCCGTTCGCTGAGCCGTCTGGTTCGCTCTCCGATGACCGGTCGAGCTCCTTCTGGATCGTCCGGATGATTTCCCGAAAACTCGACTCTGTATATCCTACAGATGCCAACTTAACTTTCCCGTCTTTTCCGATGACGAAATTCCTTGGAATGTACTTCTCAGCGTACTTACCGTAAATCTCCCGCTTGGGGTCAGGTGCCATCGAAAGGGACAGTCCTTTGGCCTTCCCGAATTTCTCCAGTTCAGGGGCCTCATGTTCTCGACCGATCACGATCAACTTGAAGTCTTTCCTGTCCTTGTACTTGTGAAGGATTTGCTTTTCTAGGTGCGGTAACTCCGCCAGACACGGGCCACACCACGTCGCGAAGAAGTTGATTAATACGACCTTTCCTTTCTCCTTGCTCAGCGAGAAAGTTTCTCCAGAAATTGTCCGGCATGCAAAGTCCGGCGCTTCTTCTCCCACCTTTACCCGCGTTGTTTGACCATGGTCGTCCGCAAAGG
>JADFMM010000403.1 GCA_022563885.1 Planctomycetota bacterium
TCGGGCGCGTCCGCCAAAGGCAATAAGCGGCAGGTTAAGCCTCTCGTTAGGCGATTTGCTCTTATTCGCCTCGGCCAGCGAACGGCTGTCGCCGCCGAGCCAGAGACCGGCTCCGGCCAACGCGACCGTTTTCAGCAGGTCGCGTCGGTCGAGCGACTTGGGGTGTGACGATGAGTTCAACATCGTATAATTCTCCTGACTGGTAGCCGATAGAAAAATCGATTTCTGCAGACAGAAGCGAGTATATCACTGGGGATACCACGATTGAAGGAGAAAAGCTAAAGGGGTCATAGCAAAAGGCTAAAGGAGTCAAGGCCATAGGAGTATCAAGTATTCTCCCTCCTATCATCTTCTTGTGTGAGTAATACTTATTACTGGAGAACAAACTATGAGAGTTACAACCAAAGGTCAGGTCACTATTCCCCATTCCATTCGGGAAAAACTGGGTATCACCCCCGCAAGCGAGGTTGATTTCCTGGAGGAAGGGGGTCGTGTCTTTATAGTGAAACGAAAAGAGAAAAAAGGCGCCATCCGAAAATTCAAAAGACTGAGGGGTACGGCCACCATCAAGATGACGACAGACGAGATAATGGCGTTGACGAGGGCAGATCGATGAAGGGTCTCCTCGTCGACTCAAACGTCATTTTGGACGTTTTCCTTGATGATGCCGAGTGGGCTGATTGGTCGGAGTCTGTATTGGCCCAATACAGTGTTGACACAATCCTCTACATTAATTCCATCGTCTATACTGAAGTCTCTGTGGGTTTCAAGAAAATCGAGGACTTGGAATCAGCCCTCATGAAAGGAGGATTTCAGATGTTAGACATTCCCAAAGAGGCGCTGTTTCTCGCTGGGAAAGTTTTTCTGAACTACCGAAAGAGCAGAGGAAGCAAGACGTCGCCCCTTCCCGATTTCTATATCGGAGCGCATGCTGCGGTACTCGACCTGGATTTGCTGACACGGGATGTAGGCCGATACAAAACGTATTTTCCAACGGTTAGCACGATAAGCCCGGAATGATAGAGAAGCACCTTAGGAACCGTCTGCCGACTGGATGATTGGCGCACAGTTTTCTCCGGACGGCAACACCGTCGCGGTATCCACTCTTGGCAAGGGCGTGCATCAATTCCGGGCACCGACTTTGGCGGAGATTTCGCCCCGGATTGACTGAGAGACCATTTGAAGCGCGGGGCGCAGGCCTTGGGAGCGACCAGACAGATACAATGCTGCTTTGTCGAGTCACGACCCCCTGCCGACGAGAATGTCTTCGGGTTGATCGGTGAAGGAACGCCGGATCAGAATCTCGCCGGTGGTCGTGTCGGGGCCGAACTGAACGCTATCCTGATCGTCGATCGGCAGCAAGGCCGTGACACTGCCGTCCTCCAGCTCGGCCTGCAATACGTAGCCTCCCGGTTGTCGCTCCAGGGAGACCGGCTTGAATACATGATCACCCCGGGAGATGCGATAGGCGGTGACGAATTCCATCTGCTGCCTCTTGCTCGTGGTGGCGGCAGTCAGATGCCATTCCCTCAGTTTGATGCGGGGCCGTGGATTGGGGTCGTACTGGTCGGTCTGCGTGAAGGTCAGGTATTCGGGTGTCAGAAACTGGATGTCACAGCGTACGTCGTCGACCTGTACACGAACACGATTCTCGCCAAGTACGTCCATTTCGTTTAGGGCGTGCAGCCAATACTCGTAGGTCGAGGGCTTCGGCGCGGCCAATCGATCATAGACAATCAGCAGGTTCGGCTTGATAAAGAGCAGAGACCGCGTGAAACGCGTCAGCGGGTCTTCATAGGCGCTGGCGGCCTCTCCGGTGACGACGTCAATCGTCGGCGTCGTCTTGAAGGCCGTGATCCTGCCGCGGGCCGCGGAGGTGCGGCGCCCCTGGCCAACGCCGTTGACGGTAATGTTATTGACCGAGCGGGTCGACCACATCCAATTGCGGTGGTGGTCGCTGCCGTAGGAATCACGATAGCCGGATCGGATGAGCAGACGCTTGCCATAGGCCCAGAGCAGGAAGCTGTTGTTGGCTTCATATCCGTGGCTCTGGGTGCCAAAGGGACTGGACTTGAAGACCACCTGAACGGAATTCTCGGCATTGGTGATCTGCGTATTGAGAAAGGCCTGGCCGATACCCGAAAAGAGACGCGACGTCGGTAAGTCGTCTGGGGCCTGCCCTGTCACCTTGGGTAAGGCCCCCCGCATGAACCCGGTGTACCCCCCCGCTTCGACCGGGCCGCCCAGTTGTTCGACATACCACTGCCAATGGGGATTCTGAGCCTGGGCCGCGAAAGTGCTTATCAGTTCGCTGGTCTGTTCGGCTCGTCGACGGGCCGTCAGATCACCGAATCCGCCGCCAACCTTGCCCGGTGGCATCAGGTACATGGCGTAGTAGCCGGCCTGACTGTAATAGGGTTTGTCGAAGGCATTGACGCCCA
The DNA here is from genome assembly GCA_022563885.1 of Planctomycetota bacterium. Classification (GTDB taxonomy): domain Bacteria; phylum Planctomycetota; class Phycisphaerae; order Sedimentisphaerales; family Anaerobacaceae; genus JAIPFM01. Next base: position 2,442 of record JADFMM010000403.1, read on the forward strand.
TGGCTTCCCGCATCACATCGGCCCACCAGGTAAAGCGCTTCTGATAGCTGTCCCAATAGGAGGCCCCCTCGTGCCAGCCGCCATCCGCATCGCTCCATACCGGGTAGACGTTGTAAAAGACATTCATGGCGAACCACAGCCAGTCATCGGCTCCTTCGATCTCATCGTGAAAGGCGATGGCCACTTCTCCGAGGAAATGCCAGGCACGGTTGGCGTGGCTGCCATAGGGTTGCCAGATGTGTTTCGGGCAGAGGTGTCGGTACATCTCCTCGCCTCGCACCTTCATGACTTTTCGGCAGAGATCACGCTCGGACTCACTCATCAGGTCGTGGACAAAAGTATAGGTGCGAGAGAAGTAGTAATTATACGGCATCCCGGCCTCATCGTTGTAGCGATAGCCCGTACTGCCCCGCGGATCCCACTTGGCGCATTCCAGCAAGAGGCGCTTGGCTTCCAGCCCATATCGTTCCGGGCCGCCGATCAAACGGGTGAAGCCCAACGTCGCTGCGCCGCCTAAGACCTTCTGGGTATAGCGGCGGTTGCCCCACCAGATCTCGCGCCAGGGATCGGAGCCGCGCACAGTGCCATCGGGATACAGGGGTGGCTCGGTGGTATCGGGAGGGTCTTTCAAGAGGCGCTCGCAGGACTTTACCAATCCCCGGTACTGCTGCTTCAGGTCGGTCTGTGCGAGACGTCGCAACTCCGGCAGTTTTTCCGGGCGCAGGAACAGACGTGGATGTCTGGCGGGGATGCGCCCCAAGAGTTCCGCCCGAGGCGGCATGGGCATGGCGCTCGTCTTTGAGGTAATGGAAAAAGACCTCGTCCGACTCCAGGCCGATACATTTCCGCGCCCATCTTTGCCACGATAGCGCCAGAAGTAGGTTCCGGGATTAAAGGTCATGGGAGGACAGTGACAATTTAGCTCCAGCCCTTCTACCTCCCAGACCACTGCCTTGAACTGCCGATCCGACGCGCACTGCAGCCTCCAAGTTCGACCCTTCTGCGGTCGCCAAACGAAACTGGGCGGATTGACGGCACTAATGGCGTCCATTGCCGGCCGATAGCCCCATTCCCCAGGTCGGGCCGGCGATTGGTCCAATGGGAGTGTTGTCCCATGGGCGAATACTGCCATGCCCAGTAGTGGGATGGCTACGGCTAAACGGTAGTTCCTGGACATGAGGTCACCTTTCTCCACAAACAGAGAATAGTTGGACTGGGAATGAAATGAGATTCCCGCGTGCATTCATGGGATCATGATACCCTAACGGACGCTTCTTCGATAGGACTGTCAGTGTATTATCCGGAGGAGGATTACTACTCGACCGCTTTAGCCTGCTTGCTGATTACTTGACCGGTACGAATACTTGACACATCGCATTTCTGCCCCATGGCACACGAACTTGCGCTTAAGATGCGATCGCCCTGACTCCTTTTTGCCTCGGGCTTGCCGATTTGGGCAAGATTTCATATCATCAGGCGTCATGGAAAGAATGGGGAGTGGCTGTGGTCGACCCCCTCCCGTGTTGATATCGTTGCTATTTGTTCGGGCTGCACGCGGCATCCTGCGCGCCGACGGGGACAGCGTCCAAATGGACATGGCCGCCAGAGGCCGCGATCTTGCCAGGCAGCGACTCAGCCGGCGCGGAGAGGTCACACCAAAGAAAAGCGGAACTACTCAGAAATCCAAAGGGCTCATACTCTCTTTGAGGGTGCGGCTCTTAACAGTAT
>JADFMM010000404.1 GCA_022563885.1 Planctomycetota bacterium
GGCGCTTGGCCAGGGCCTCATGCTCCATGGCTTCGATCCGCATCTGATTGATGCGCACCTCGGCCTCCTACATCTCGAGCATGAGCCGCTGTTTCACCTGCTCCAGGTTCCAGTGCGTTTCGTCGGCAGCAACGGCAAATCCGCTGCATAGCAATCCCAAAACGACGATGTGTCTTAGTGTTGTAATGCTCATGGTCTGTCCGCCTTTCTGAATTAGTATCCGTCCAAGAGAGCTTCCCACTAAAAAAATGGCGACGCTTGTCAAAAACATACGCCGTGATTTGCTGGGCGCGGCGCCGAAACCCAGTATAGACTGCCGAAATTGACGCGAAAATGCAAGGATTCCCGTTCGCCCTCCCCGATCCCCATTTCGCCAACCTCCTTCGCCACGGCTAAGAAACTCAGTGAATTGCTCATGGTCACCGAATACGGTGTCCCTGGGACTCATTTGCCAAGAGCACGGGAGAATCCCCTACCTGCCTCAACTCTTTGTGAGCAACGTCATCCCAAACCCGGGGGCTTCGGAAACGTGAAGCCTTCCCTCTCTGATGGGATAGTTGCCGTAGTCGATGTCGTCCGACAGGCAGGTGACCCCTTCTACGGTAACGACGTTGCCAAGACCCGCGGCCAGGTGGGCGATGTAGTGGGTCTTGAGCCGGTCGCCCCAGGCATGGGGGCTGGCGAGTGTATTCATAGATCTGAGTTTGGGCATGAGTTCCAGCCAGGCGCTAAAGCCATAGCCGTTGATGTCGGGCAAGTAGACATCCAGGTTGTTTTCCTCGGCCAGGGTCATACAGACGGAGTGGTTGGGCTGCCGCTCGCCATCGGCGTAGTAGGTGTTCTTAAAGCCGTTTTCGTTCATCCATTTTCGGAGCAGACGTCCCTCTTTTATGTTCTCCACAAAGGGCTCCTCCACCCAGACCAGGGGGACATCGCCGATGCCTCTGAGGAAGTCCTGGGTGTCTTTCAGAGAGTACACGTCATTGGCATCCACCAACAACTGAGTACCCTGGGGAGCTACCAACTCGTGAATCGCCTTGACAACTTCGATGTCCTTCTGGAGTCCCTCATCGTGGGGATACCAGCGTCCCGAGCGGCCGATCTTAACCTTGAGCTGTCGGTAACCATAGTCGATATCCCACTGACAGTTCGCGAGCACGGGATCGATACTCTTCTTAGAGTCCCCGGCATTGAGTTCGTCCAGATAGATCATGCCACTGTAGACAGGCGAGGCCTTGGGGCCTTGGGCGCCCAAGAGCTGATAGACGGGCTTCTGTAGCACCACACCCATCAGGTCGTGCAGGGCAAAGTCATAGGTCTTGGGCACGCCCGCCGAGATACCACGACCCGGGGCAATCAGCTGTGTAAGCGTTTTGCCTTTAACCTCCTCAAGTTCCTCCTTGGCATTGCGATGGCTGAGTCCCCAACCCATGGCCCCTTGATGCGTACGCAGCTTGAGGACGGTGCACTTCTTGTGCTGTCCGTGGTCGCCGATGCGGCCGTTCTTGCCTACGAATCGGGGCCAGCGAAAGTTGACCTCCAGGAGTTCGGCATGATCGACCACATGCTCACGCAGTTTTGCGGCGGCGCTGCCACTTTCCTCGGCGGTACTGCCGCCCTCCTCAGCAGCAAGGAGGGACAAAGGGTTAGCGACAAAGGCCTGCAGGCCGCACAACCCAACTGATTTAACAAAATCTCTTCTCTTCATAATGACGATCCTCCCAGTCACCGGCTTGGAAGCGCTTCTCTTCTTTTCCGGTTCTTCGGTTTCCTCTCGTTAGACTTTTCCTGCTTTGTCGCCAGCTTCTTTCCGCGGCCCGGTCCCATATGTTGCAGGGCCTCCATCTCGGTTTCCTGTCCCCGGTCACCGCAATGGGCCATCCAACTCAGTAGCTTGGCCCGCAACTCCGTCTTGGCCTCGCTATACCGGGGATCATCGGCAAGGTTGATCCATTCGAGTGGATCGGTCACAACATCATATAACTCCTCTTTGGGGCGGTGGCGATAGCGTCTGACCTTGTCGGCGGCATCTGCATCGCCGCCGGCGGCCCTTTCTTGCCAACTCGTGAACTCAACCGATCTGATGCAGGCATTTTGGAATTCCACCTCCGGCGTGAGGTTCCAGATATACTTGAAACGCTCGGACCGCACCGAGCGGATGCCAAAACACTCGGGCCCGTTGTTAATGCCGCGCGAGGTCATTTCACCGTACACGAACTGTTTATGCGACTGCTTGCCGGCAAACACCGGCAGCAGGCTCTTGCCATCCAGTCTCGGAGGGACCGTTCCACCTGCCGCCTCGATGAAGGTCGGCAGGACGTCCACGTATTCAATCATGGCCGGATTCACCGCGCCCGCTTCGATCTTGCCCGGCCAGCGGACAATGAAGGCCGACTGCAAGCCGCTGTCGTAGCAGGTCCATTTTGCGAAGGGCATGGAGTTGCCCTGCTCGCTGACGGCGATGAACAGGGTGTTCTCCGCCAATCCGTGCTTGTCCAACAACGCCAGTGCCGTGCCCACCTGTCCATCGTAGTAGGTGATCTCGGCCAGATAACGTGACATGCCGTTGCGGGTCTCCGGCGTGTCGACATAGTAGGGCGGCAGTGTGATCTCCTTGGGGGGATATCGCGAAGGATCGCCCTTGTTCCAGGGCGTATGCGGCTCGTTCGAGCAGAGCAGTAGACAGAAGGGTTCATTCTGTTCTTTGCACTCTTGCAGGAAGCGATCGACTCGCTTGAAGTCCGGGTTCTTGCCCTGCGCCAGCTTCTCCCAGCTAAAGACCGCTTGGGGGCCGACGTGGGTCTTGCCGCTCTGGGCCACCCGATATCCCAGGGGTTTCAGGTACTGCACCAAACTCTGCACGCCTGGATTCACGTGGGTGTGGTTCGGATAGGCCCCACTCTTGACGGGGTAGAGCCCGGTGTAGATATTGTGCCGCGTGGGCGAACACATGGGCGCGGCCTGAAAGCAACGTGTAAAGCGCATCCCCGCCTGGGCCAGACGGTCGAGATGGGGCGTATAGGCCTGCCCCCCATAGCAGCCGATATCCCGATAGGTGCAGTCGTCCGCAATCATGAACACCAAGTTCGGTTTCGCCCTGGCCTGCCCACTCGGCAGTAATCCCATGACGAGACAAGCTATCTGGAATGTGAACCCTCTTTTCATGTTAAAGATCCTTTCTCGTCACCCGCCCCCAGTACACCGAGGGGTTCTCTGGGTAGACGTCTTTCTTCATGGCCGGCTCCCTTTTCTCAAGACCACCAGTAACGCACAAGAGGGGACTGCGAAATGTGACCCATCCACTACTTTATGGGTGTTTTTCCAATAACAGTATCCAAGCACAGGGGTTTGGTCAACACAACGGATTGCCGGTCCCTTAGCCTAGGTGAAATGAAGTTCCACGACGTCCCTGTCGTGCAGGACGTGGGTCAAGTGGACGTTTTGCCCGTCGTACACGCCGGTACCCCAGCAGCGGGCGGTCTTGAGTTTGTCGGCCAACTCCCTGTGGATAAGTCGCGTCAGGTCGTGGACGGTGGCGCCGATAGCTAGGGTGAAGGGGTCTTTCATGTCCGCTGGTTTGCCCGGCGGTTTGGCGTAGATGCGGACAATCTTTAGCCAGTCGAAGAGTTTTTCTGGAAAGCCCTCTAGCCCGGGGCCACCGCTGGTGGAAAGCTCGAGAAACTCGCAGCGATAGACGGTCGACTCGGCCAGTAGATCGAGCAGGCCTTCCCCGGCGAGATCGACCTTGGTGCCCAGGCAGAAGAAGGGCTTGGTGAGGCTGTTGCCGTGCTCATCCCGGGTGAAGGCGTTCTCCTGGGTGATCAGACTTTTGGACTCCAGGTAGTCGATACCCACCTGCCACTGTTCTTCGATGTCAGCGCTGAGGTCGATGACCAGGCCGATCATGTCCGCGTGTCGATAGGTCCCCACCTGACCGGGCGCGACGAAGTCGGCCGTGATGGGCGGCATGTCCACGAGTTGTATTGGAACGTCCTGGTAGTGGACCATGCCGGGGACGGGGGCGTGGGTGGCGAAGGGGAAATCGGTCACCTGCACCTTGGCGTTCGTCAATGCGCCGACCAGCGCGCTCTTGCCGCTGTTGGGCATGCCCAGTAAGACCACCTGGCCGGCCCCGGACTTGGGCACGTGAAAGACGTCAACCCGTTTGCCCCCTGCCTTCGTTT
>JADFMM010000405.1 GCA_022563885.1 Planctomycetota bacterium
GGGCTCGTTATCCAGGTATCGTCCGGTAGCCTGCCTTTAGAGTTGGCCCGCTTATCGTTGTAGACAAGTTCCCGCGCAGAGGGCACACGATTGTCGAGATCTTCGTCGCGAAAGGTGAAATTATCCGGGTCTTTCACAAAATGAAACAGGTGGACATGAGACCGAGTAAACTTCTTTGAGCAATTGACACCAAAAGTGTAATACCAGATCACCCAACTGCGACAATGAAACCCGATTTTCTGGCTCTCAAGCTTCAACTCCGCGGCATACTCATCACCAATGGCCAACCAAAATGTACCTTTTGCTTTTAATACTCGCGAAACTGCCGAGATCCATTGGACAGACCAATCTAGGTACTGATGATACCCGACTTTGTCCTGATAGACGTCGTAGTCATAGCCGATATTGAAGGGTGGGTCCGCAAAAACGAGATCAACGCTCTCCGCCGGGAGTTTGTTCATGGCCTTGATACAATCGCCACGCTGTATGCGGTTCATATTCTCATCCATGAGTTAAGAGCGCCGTTTCAAGTCACAAAGTATTTGAACGATCCAGGCCCATCATTCGTTTAGGATATGAGTCGTCGAACAAAAGACAGAAACGGCACGCGACTCCTGGACAACCAGACCGCTTCTCGTGTTCGGCGTTGAGCGTCATTCTACAGATACCGATAGGCAGGTTCAAGGGAATATGTCAGCATGTGGCACTCGATGTGAGAGGCTCTTCCTTACAATGGATACCGATCGCCCCCGAAGCTTGACAGACTCGCCTCATCTCCATAGCCTATACGGACTTAGGGATCGGCAAGAAATAAATTGGACAATTTGGGGTCCTGGTGTGCCCCATATTGGGTCGCGCCCGATTGAGCGAAACCACAGGCGTAGCTGTCCTACGTCGCGGATTTTGCGATTGAGAAGCGATCCAAGATGGGGTGCAATCGGGCATCCAAAAGTCCAAGTTATTTCTTGCCGGTCCCTTTAGGGGAGAATACTCCTTCAACGACTAAAACGCATTAGAGGTGTGTCCATGCAGGCCATTGCCGAGACAACGCTGCCAACCTACCAACGCCTGGAGTGGCGTGGTACGCCAGTTTATTGCAGCCCGGAGATCCCCGATTGGTTCGTGCCGAATTCCCAGGCAGACGCATTGCTTCAGGCGCTGCAGGCGGGCGAATCGCTAACGCAAGCCACCGCCGCACTGGCCGGAGGGGATCAGGAAGAGTGCCTCTTCCAGGGTGAACGCTTCCTGAATCGATTCCAGCAGACGGCCCGACCAGTCTATGGGGGTCGTGCCAGCGTCCTGTCGATGCAGGCTCTCAAGGAATGCTGGTTTCACATCACCAATCGCTGCAACCTGACCTGCACGCACTGCATGTTCGACTCCAATCCCGGCCAGAAGGAACACTTGACCCGCGAGGAACTCGGTGCGGCTGTGGACCAGGCCCGTACGCTGGGATGCAAGGTCTTCTACTTCACAGGGGGGGAACCCTTCATCTACAAGGGCTTTCTCGACATCCTGCGTAATATCCTCGTTGATCCGCAAGCCCACGTGGTAGTCCTGACCAACGGGTTGGCCTTTGGGCCGGTACAAACCCAATTGCTCGCAATGGACGCCAGCCGTCTTCATTTCCAGATCAGCGTGGATGGTCCCGAAGTTGAGCACGAAGCCATCCGCGGCCCGGGCACGTTCGGTAAGCTGATGGAGAGCGTGACATGGTTACGGAGCCAGCGATTCAATGTCTCTCTCTCCATGTTCATCAGTCGAGCCAACTACTTGAAGATGACAGATCTCGTCGACATCGCCGCCGACCACAACGTCAACAACATTCACTATCTCTGGTTCTTCAAGAAGGGCCAGGGCCTCTCGGCGGAGTTCGTTGAACCGCAAGAGATTGCCGAGAAGTTGCTCGAGGCTTACGCACGGGCCCAGCCCAAAGGCGTCCTGATTGACAACATCGAGACCCTCAAGAGTCAGGTGTTTTCCCTACCCGGGACCCATTTTGACTTGAGCAACGCGGGCTGGCAGTCGCTAGCAGTCGGTCCCGACGGCAATATCTACCCCTCGGCCGCCTTGATCTACGACGCCGAGGCCGTGGCCGGCCATCTGAAGGAGGGACTGGAGTCGGTGTGGCGGGAGAGCGACCTGCTGCAGGCACTGCGGAGCGCCTCGCTCACGCAGAGCGAGAGATACCTAAAAAACCCCCTTCGCTTCATCGTCGGCGGGGGTGACGTCGACCATAGTTTCGTCAATGGTGGTAACTTTGTGGGACACGATCCCTACGTGGACCTCTACAACCGCATCGCCTTGGCGGTGATCGTCGAGGAGGCCGACCGGCATACGGATCACCCCTTCCCGGCCCTCAAGAGTCGCATGGGCGAGCGACTCTACGAATGCGGCGAAGACATGGACGAGGTGGCCTTTACCCATTCCAACTGCGTCCTCTCTCTGGCAAACCAAGATGGCCATACACTCACCCGTACCTTCTACACGGCGGCCGCAGAGGAGCCTAACGAAGAGATCCTAAACCCCGTGCACTATGACGAGCGGGAGATCAGCCACGTGCCCCAGGCCTCACGGGTTCGCAACTACGGCTGCGGCAGCCCGGTCTTTGATTGTGATCTCCGCGAGGGGGAAACGCTGGTGGACCTGGGATCGGGGACGGGCGTCGAGTGCTTTGTCGCGGCCAAGAAGGTTGGGCCCGATGGCAAAGTATTCGGCATCGACATGGCCGATGCCATGCTGACCCTCGCCAATCAATCGAAGGCCAAGGTCGTGGAAAACCTGGGCTACGACAATGTCACCTTTCACAAGGCCTTCTTCGAGGCGTCGCCCCTGGCGTCGGCGACCGTCGATGTAATCATCTCCAATTGCGTGATCAACCTCTCACCGGACAAACGGCAAACCTTTGCCGAGATCTTCCGCATGCTCAAGCCGGGCGGCCGGCTGGTCGTCTCGGACATCTGCTACGACGGGGACATCCCCCTGTCGATCAAGTACAACCAGCGCCTGCGGGGGGAGTGCATCGGGGGGGCTTTCCGACAGGAAGATCTCTTCTCCCTGCTGCAGGACATGGGATTTGAGTCGTCCGTAATCGTGAATCGCTTTCCCTACCGGGAGATCGAGGGGCATCAGTTTTATTCCCTGACCTATAAGGCTTTCAGGCCCGGGATCAAGGAAACGCGCCGCGTCATCTATCGCGGTCCACATGCGGCCATCGTTACCGACTCGGGACAGACACTCTATCGCGGTGTGACGACCGAGATTTCTCTGGATGAACGGCTGGATGATGCGATTCTGATCTTGGATGAGAAAGGCCATGTCACCAACAGCCAGACGGCCGGCGCCTGCTGTGCGCCAGGCTCTAGCTGATAACTCGATCTGGCTTCCCCGCGGGTCTGAGCCTCTGGCCAGCCACTGCCAAGCGCCATTTGATCTTCCGACACAGCCTATGCTTGAGCGGCAGCCAGAGCCGCATCGTAGTCCGGGTGCTCAGCGACTTCCTTCACATACTCCACGTGCGTGAGGAGTCCCGCGTCGTTCACAACGAAGATAGCGCGGGCCAGGCAGTGGTCAAACGGTCCGCCCGAAATCAACACGCCGTAGGATTCGCCGAACTCCATTGAGCGATGAGCACTCAGCGTCACGACATCCTCCACACTCTCGGCGCCGCACCAACGTTTTTGCCCAAATGGCAAGTCCGTGCTGACGACCAGCACTTGAGTATTCGCGAGTCTCTCGGCCTGCTCGTTGAACCTCTTCGTCTCTGCGTGGCAGACGGGCGTGTCTAGCGAGGGCACCGTCGCAATCAGCAACGTTTTTCCAGCGAACGTCCCTAACGTGACGTCCTCCAAGGCATTGTTCTGAAGCATGAAGTCAGGTGCGGCATCACCGATCTTCAATTCAGAACCAGCCAAATCGGTGGGCGTCCCCTTCAAGGTAATCGCTCCAGTGCGTATCTCTATCATGGATTCGGTCCTTTCGGCTTGGATGACATGGTGCGCAAAAGAAAGGCTCGCCAAACAGAGCTGACGAGCCTTCATGTTCGAAATTATCAGGCAAGGTCGAAGCGATCAAGATTCATCACCTTGTCCCACGCAGCCACAAAGTCACGCACAAACGCCTGCTGCGAGTCGTCACATGCATAGACTTCCGCGATGGCTCGAA
>JADFMM010000138.1 GCA_022563885.1 Planctomycetota bacterium
CAAATCGGATTCAGCTACGACGGTTCGAGCCAGGCCCACGGCGTTAGTCTCTTCATCAATGGTCAATCGGCCGATGCGATCATAGAATTCGATCAGCTCTATAAGAGTATTCTCCCGGTAAAAAACGATCCCGATCGCAAGCGAGATGAACGGGCGGTAAGGGTCGGAAAGAGTTACCGTGGCTTCACCGGTGAAAACGGCATCTTCAAGGGACTCGTCGATCAGATCAACATCTACGATGCCACACTCAGCAAACTGGAGATGGCAAGCCACTATTCCCGGGAAGCCCACCCTGACAAAACTTGGTCCCTTGAATCGGCCCCGATCACCCAGATTTTGGATCATTACCTGAACCGCCATCCATCCGTCCTGGAGGCGATGCGTGCTTTGGAAGGGCTCAGAAGTCAACGACTCGAGCTCATCAACCAAATCCCTGAAATCATGGTGATGGAGGAAATGCCATCGCCTCGCACCACCTACATCCTAAAGCGGGGCCAATATGACTTACCTCAAAAAGCGGTTTCACCGGGCATGGCTGAAAGCATACTCCCCTTCCCCAATGACTTGCCGAAAAACCGCCTCGGACTGGCCCAGTGGCTGTTTTTGAGCGACAACCCACTGACGGCACGCGTCACAGTGAATCGATACTGGCAAATGTTTTTCGGCAAAGGACTGGTTGAAACCACTGAAGATTTTGGTAGCCAGGGCAGCAGGCCGTCACATCCGCAATTGTTGGATTGGATTGCGGTTGAGTTTATGGAATCGGGTTGGAACGTCCGACATTTGGTCAGAATGATGGTCCACTCAAAGACCTACCAACAGTCCTCACGCATCACGCCTGAAAAGCTCGAAAAGGACCCGACCAATCGACTGCTGTCCCGTGGGCCGAGCTATCGCCTCCCGGCGGAACACATCCGCGACAACGCCTTGGCCGCCAGTGGTCTTTTGTCCAGAACCGTTGGAGGTCCCAGTGTAAAGCCTTACCAACCGGACGGCCTTTGGATTGACAAGGGCAACTTTTCACAAAAGCTCCTGCATTATAAGGCCGACGAGGGAGACGCCCTCTACCGTCGAAGTCTATATACGTTCATTCGGCGAACCTCCCCCCACCCCGCTATGCAGATCTTTGATGCTCCCAATCGCGATATCTGCACGGTGAGAAGGGAAACCACCAATACTCCCTTGCAAGCCCTGGTTTTAATGAACGATCCTCAGTTCGTTGAGTCCGCCAAAGCACTCGCGGAACGTGTGCAAAAAGAACAGGATGGCAATATCGAGAACCAAATTGATCATGGATTCCGCCTATTGACCGGACGCCATCCGAATACTCGGGAATCCGTGATCCTCCGGCGGCACTTCCAGGAGGAATTGATTCGATACCGTAACAGTGATTCGGCAGTCGCCGAGTTGCTGAGCATCGGCGAATATAAGATTGATGCCACGCTGGACGCAGCCCGAACTGCCGCGCTCACCATGGTCATGAACACACTGATGAACTACGACGAATTTTACATGAAACGATGACGATGAAGACCTATTGCAATCAATTTGAATCGAATTATTCCCGCAGGGATTTTTTCAAACGCACTTCCCTGGGCCTGGGAGCCATTGGCTTGTCTTCACTGCTGAATCCGGGCATGCTGAACGCCGAATCAACGGCCTCGGCCCCAAGCGCCCCTAAAGGAATCCTGGGCAGGCCCCATTTCAGACCAAGGGCAAAACGTGTCATTTATCTGTTTCAAAGCGGCGGTCCCTCTCAATTGGACCTATTCGATTACAAACCGCTACTGAACGAGCGAAACAGGGAAGAGCTGCCCGAATCGGTTCGAAAGGGTCAACGCCTTACCGGAATGACATCCGGCCAGGCCTCCTTCCCTTTGGCGGGTTCGATTTTCAATTTCAAACAACATGGAAAAGGCGGCGCCTGGATCAGTGATTTGTTGCCGCATACGGCAGGCGTTGCCGACGAGTTGTGCTTCATCAAATCCATGTTCACCGAAGCCATCAATCACGATCCTGCCATCACATTCCTACAAACGGGCGCCCAACTCTCCGGTCGCCCGGCCATGGGTTCCTGGCTGGATTACGGCCTGGGAAGTGATAACGAGAATCTTCCCGCTTTTGTGGTGCTGGTGACCAAGGACAAACGGGGGCAACCCCTCTACGCCCGACTCTGGGGAAATGGCTTTTTGCCATCGAAACATCAGGGTGTGCAGTTCCGATCCGGCAAAGACCCCGTCCTCTATCTGAACAATCCTCCCGGCATCGAAAATGAAGATCGCCGCCGCCAACTGGATCACCTGAAAGAACTACAAACGTTGCAATACGACGCGTTCGGGGACCCCGAGATCATGGCGCGAATTTCCCAATACGAAATGGCCTTTCGTATGCAAAGCTCCGTTCCCGAGGTCACCGACACCTCCGATGAACCGGAACACATTTTCGATCTATATGGTCCCGACTCCAGAAAACCGGGCACCTACGCGGCCAATTGCCTGCTCGCACGACGACTGGCGGAACGCGGAGTGAAATTCATTCAACTCTATCATCAGGGCTGGGATCAACATGGAGGCTTACCGAAGAACATCCGCATCCAATGTCATGAAACCGACCAGCCTTCCGCCGCGTTGATCAAGGATCTCAAACAACGCGGACTCCTTGAGGACACCCTAGTGATCTGGGGAGGCGAGTTCGGACGCACCAATTACTCCCAGGGTAAACTCACGGAAACCGACTACGGACGGGACCACCATCCCCGATGCTTCACCCTTTGGATGGCCGGCGGCGGCGTCAAACGCGGATTCTCTTACGGTCAGACCGATGAATTCGGCTATAACATTGCCAGCGACGCCGTCCACGTCCACGACTTCCAGGCGACACTGCTCCACCTCCTGGGAATTGACCACGAACGACTGACATTCAAATACCAAGGAAGAAGATTCCGCCTGACCGACGTACATGGCAAAGTCATCACCCCCATCATGGCTTAGGTCAAGGTACAAACACCTGCAACGCACAAGAGCAGCCGAAACCAATGGTTGTGGGACCGGTCATAAAAAACGCGCCGGCACGAGCCGATGCGTTTTATCGGCATCGATTCAGGCCAGAAGATCCTTGATCACGTGAGCATCCTCAACACCCGTTAATCTCGCATCGAGTCCCTGGTATTTGTAGGTAAAGCGGCGGTGGTCGATGCCCAACTGGTTGAGGATGGTGGCGTTCAAGTCATTGATATGGACCGGGTCCTTGACGATGTTGTAGCAATAATCGTCGGTGACGCCATGTTCATAACCTGCTTTGATACCCCCCCCCGCCATCCAGGTGGCGAAGCAGCGGCCATGGTGATCGCGGCCATGGTTGTCGGCCGTCAGTTTTCCCTGCGAGTAAATGGTGCGGCCAAATTCGCCGCCCCAGACGACCAGTGTGTCTTCGAGCATGCCACGTTGCTTGAGGTCTTTGACCAGTGCCGCCGAAGCGCGGTCGGTGTCTTCGCATTGCATACGCAGTGCCTTGGGCAGGTTGTTATGCTGGTCCCAGCCGCGGTGGAAGAGCTGGATATAACGTACGCCGCGCTCGGCCATGCGCCTGGCGATCAAGCAGTTGTGGGCGAACGTACCGGGTTTGCGGGCGTCTTCACCGTAAAGGTCAAAGGTATGTTGGGGCTCATCAGACATGTCCATCAGCTCCGGCACGGAGGTTTGCATGCGAAAAGCCATTTCATACTGAGCGATACGTGCCTGTGTTTCAGGGTCGCCAAATGTCTTAAAATGCTCACGATTGACCTGAGCGAGACTGTCGAGCATCTGACGTCTGGCTTCGGTGGAGACGCCCTGAGGATTGGACAGGTAAAGCACAGGGTCACCCGCGGAGCGGAAATTCACCCCTTGATGTCTTGAAGGTAAGAAGCCGGCGCCCCACAGGCGTGAATAAAGCGCCTGACTGTTGCCACGTCCTTTGGAAATCATGACCACATAGGCGGGCATGTTTTCGGATTGACTGCCCAACCCATAGCTGAGCCAGGACCCCATCGAGGGGCGGCCCAGAATCTGGGTGCCGGTGTTGATGTAGGTGATGGCCGGATCATGGTTGATGGCTTCGGTGTTGACGGTCTTGATGATGGAGATGTCATCGACGATCGACGCGATGTGGGGCAGCAGTTCACTGACATAGGTGCCATGTTGACCATATTTTTTAAAATCAAACATGGGTGCGACACAGGGGAATTCCGATTGCTTGGAAGTCATGCCGGTAATACGCTGACCGTTGCGAATGGAATCAGGCAGTTCGGTGCCATGAATCTTGCGCAGTGCCGGTTTGAAATCAAAGAGATCGATGCTGGATGGCCCGCCCGACATGAACAGGTAAAGCGCACGTTTGGCCTTGGGCGCATGATGTGGGAAGTCGGGCAAGCCCCCTGTTTTAGCGGACTTGGCTGCAGGTGCTGCCTGCGTCTGGCCGGGGCGCATCAATCCGGCGAGTGCGGCGGCGCCGAGGCAACGTGAGGCATGGGCCAGCAAAGCACGTCGTGTTTGAAACAATTGGGGTTGCAAATCCATAATCAGCCTCGTGTGACAAATTGATCCAGGTTCAAGATGATGTTGGCCACCATGGTCCAGGCGGCGTGTTCGATTTTGTCAAGCGATGGGTCGGCTTTCGATTCGCCGACTTGCAGAAGCTGGTCGGCGCGTGACGGATCCTGTTCGAATGCTGCGAAATGAGTGCTGTAGGCGTCTGTCAAGATCTCGATGATTTTGGCAGAGGGCCTGTGGGCGGTTGCCAGGCGATGAGCAAAGATCAGGCGTGATTCAATCGTCTTGCCACCTTCTTGAATCATGCGCTGGGCCAGCGCCCTTGCGGCTTCAACAAATTGTACGTCGTTCATCAGCGCCAATGCCTGCAGGGGTGTGTTGGTGCGCTGGCGCTGGATGGTGCACTTTTCGCGTGTGGGTGCGTCAAAGATCAGCATGGCGGGTTGTGGTGCCGAGCGTTTCCAGTAGATGTACATGGAGCGCCGGTAAAGATTGTCGCCATGGTCTTGAACGAACTTCACGTTCGCGCTTAAGGCCACTTCATTCCAGAGCCCCGGGGGTTGATAGGGTTTGACGCTCGGGCCCCCGATGTCGCCAACCATCAGGCCTGAGATGGCCAGAGCATGGTCACGAATGAATTCGCCTTGCAGGCGGAAACGAGGGCCACGGGCCAGCAGCAGGTTTCTGGGGTCTTTTTCTTGAAGTTCGGATGGGATCCGTGAGGTCTGGCGGTAGGTTGCGCTGGTGACCATGAGTTTGATCATACGTTTGACGTCCCAGCCGCTCTCGCGAAAGTCGACGGCAAGCCAGTCGAGTAACTCGGGGTGATTGGGCCACCTGCCCTGAGCGCCGAAGTCCATGACCGATTCGCAGAGGCCTGTGCCGAAGAACATCTGCCAGTAACGGTTTACGGTCACACGGGCGGTCAGTGGGTGTTCATCCATCATCAGCCACTGGGCCAGACCCAGACGATTTTTCGGGGCACCCTTGGGCATGGGAGGCAGGAACTGCGGGGTAGCGGGTTCAAAGACTCTGCTCTTGTCAGGGGCATCGTATTGGCCCCGCATCAGCAGGTAGGTGTCACGGCCTTGGGGTTCATCCTGCATGATCATGACCGTGGGAATGGCCTTGCGGTGCTTGGATAATTCAGTGCGTGTTTTGGCCAGTTCTCCGTTGGCTTTCTTGTAAGGGGCGTAATAAAGATTCAGGTAGGTGTCACGCAACGTTTCATGGTGTTTGGCAGTGCGCTGGTCGGGGGCGATCTTAAGAATCGGTCCCAGCGGGTCGGCCTGGGCCAGTCGGGCGACTTCTTCGTTGCTGAGCTGTCTCTCATAGAGATAGATGTCGTCAATCAGGCCTTTGTATTTGGAACCTGTCAGACGCTGGCCCAGATAAAGTGGCTTCTGGGTCTTGATCGAGGCGGTCAGTGTGTCGACATTCACATCGACTTTCTGGGGCTGGCCATCAACATAAAGCTGCACCCCTTTGGCCTTGGAAGCGCCATCGTACGTCACAAAGACATGGTGCCATTTGTCTTTGGAAAATGCTTTTTTGCTGGTGACTTTGATGGCATTGTCCGGCCAAGTGTTGATGAGGTGGGCTGCCAGCTTGTTGGCGGTTAAATACAGATCGAAGCCACGGTGTCCGTTCTTATCATCCATACGGGCGATGGGGGCACCGGCCGCGTTGCCTGTGGGTTTGATCCAGGCGCCGTATGAGAACGCCTGATCGCGTTCAAAGTCACCCAATTGCCCCAGATCAAAATAGGTGGTGGCATTGAAACGCAAGGCGCCTTCGGTCTTGCCCTTTTGCCAGTCCGGGACGCCTTTGCTGGTGCCCTTGTGTTTGGCGGCGGTGTTGCCTGTAATGGTGTCGCCCTGCATTTCGTCGAGCGCAAACCAGGCAAGGGGATTTTCCGGGGCGGCGCTGGCTTGGTTGGGATCGTTTTGAATTTCAGTTAACCAAGGCTCATAGCCCGCGGGCATATGCTTATGTATCGCCTCTAAGGCGACCCGCTGTGCCTCGATCTGACTATTCAGCGTTGTTTCCTTGGTAAGATCATCAGAAGAGGGCGTTTTGATCAGTGGAGCGGCATTGCCGTTGCGCGTCTGCATGCCTTTGTCGCTGCTCTGATTAAAGAACGCATAGAAGCCGTAGTAATCCTGTCTGGTAATGGGGTCGAATTTGTGATCATGGCACTGACTGCATTCCATGGACAGGCCGAGCCAGACATTGGCTGTCGTCTTGACACGGTCGACAACATATTCCACACGGTATTCTTCGGGGATGGCGCCACCTTCATCGGTGGTGCCGTTGTTGCGCAAAAAACCCGTGGCTATTTTCTGGGAGACGGCGGAATCGGGCAGATGGTCGCCGGCCAGTTGTTCGATGGTAAACCGATCAAAGGGCATGTTGTCGTTGTAAGCATTGATGCTCCAGTCGCGCCAGGGCCACATGGTGCGTGGGCCATCTGCATGGAAGACACTCGAGTCGCCGTAGCGTGCGGCGTCCATCCAGGCGAGTGTCATGCGTTCGCCGTAGTGGGGTGAAGCAAGCAGGCGATCGACGACTTTTTCGTAGGCGCCGGGCGACTTGTCCGCGAGGAAGGCATCAATTTCCTCAAGTGTCGGCGGCAGGCCGGTCAGGTCGAGTGTCGCGCGGCGGATCAGTGCGGGCCGACTCGCTTCAGGCGAAGGTGCAAGTTTTTCTTCTTGAAGTCGGCGATGGATAAAGTGATCAATCGGATTCTTGGCCCATTGGCCTGCGGCCTCCGGAACTCGAGGAACGTCCGCTTTGACGGGGGGTGTAAATGACCAGTGCCCTTGGTATTCGGCACCTTGAGCAATCCACGTTTCAATCCGTTTGATTTGATCGGATGTCAGTTTTTTGTTGGAGTCGGGTGGCGGCATCCGCCTGTCAGGGTCGCCGCTTTTGATGCGCCCCACGGCAATGGAAGCCTCCGGGTCGTGGGGAACGATCGCCCGGCCATGCTTGAGTTTGGCGTAGGCGCCCGCGCTGCTATCGAGGCGCAGGCCTGAAACGCGTTGGCCTTTGTCTGGTCCGTGACAGGCAAAACAGTTTTGCGACAAAATGGGCCGGATGTCACGATTGAAATCGATCTGCTCGGGAGCACCTTGGAGCGGCTGGGTGCCTGCAAGAAGCAATGAAGCGACGACACCGCACCAGGAGAGTCTTACAAACATGATGACACAATGACCTTATATCATTAACGGTGATGGTAGAGTTCACATGATCAGACGACTGCGCACTTTCTATATTATATGCCAGATGGCACCATGAATGTAAGGTCTAAATGTGTAGAATGACTGAGAATCCTTCTAAAAAAAGGGACTTGAGGGCCTCGACGGGCATTATTTGCTTCGCAGGGGCTTTCATTTGGTAACCTGCGCTTGACTGCCGGTCCCCAGATTGGGCCGTTCCACCTGGGCCGCCCCCACTGGTGGCACGCCGTCGCGATCCCTCAGGTACTCGTCCACCTTTGGGACCGGCAAGAAATAACTTGGACTTTTGAATGCCCAATTGCACCCCATCTTTGATCGCTTCTCAATCGCGAGATCCGCGACGTAGAACGGCTACGCCTGTGGTTTCGCTCATTCGGGCGCGACCAAATATGGGGCACACTTGGACCCCAAATTGTCCAATTTATTTCTTGCCGATCCCTTTGCGGACATGGTGTCAACCTAGTCCGGCAGCCGGGCGGCGCCGTCCAACACTGCGCTTTGTGAGCATCCGCCTGCCCACGAGCCGGTGGCAATCATCACGCCCAAGGTCGACGCCGGATAGCTCGAAACTTTTTTTCCACTTAGGGATTGAACAAACCGTGATCGGTCTGGTATTATTATGGAGAAGCAAAAATTGAATACGTCCGAAGGCAGGGCAAGTTCCAAATCATACGTTTGTGCTGTTATCATTCTGCTACGCTTCTTATCCCCTCTGCCTTTCTCATCCGGGTCCTAAACTGAGTCTGTGTCCGACGGTGCGTCATTCGAACGTGCTGGCACCACAGCATCGAGTCAGGTGTCACCCGTAGAGACGCTAACTGAACGGCTTTTAAGGGCTATGCGCCAAAGCTCTCTCTGCGCTCATCTGTCTCTCGTCAACATCTGTCCAAATAGCACCTGGTGACTGTATTGAGGGAGATACAGTCACCAGTACTCTTGATTTTTTTTACATGGCAATGAATGAAAAAGGGAGCAGGGATGAACGAAGATGGATCCATCCGGCTATGGGAGAGTGCGTCTATCCTCCCAGGGAAAGGCCGCACTCCTTTCGAGTATTGGTATTTTAGAGAAAACGTTTTAGGAGGCAAGACCATGTCGAGAAGTACCAAGTTCAAGACGGGCAGTGGCACAGCGTACCGAGTGAGACCCAATTTGACCCGAGTGTGTTCGCTGCAACAACCATTCCTTCCCCAGACGATGGACCGAATGGATTTTTCCGGGCTCGCGCCAGTGACTAAGACGGCATGTTTGTTCGTGCTGCTGATCGCATTAACGGCAGGTCCCACCTGGGCCTACCATGGAGGCTTAGGGACACTACAAGTCCCCTATGTCATTGCGACCGCGGAGGACCTGATTCAACTGGGTCAGACACCACGGGACTACGACAAGCATTTCCTGCTCACCCAAGACATCGATTTGTCCGGCTACACCTTCGGGCGGGCCCTGATCGCGTCGGAGAGTTCGCGTGCGTTATCGGCAGTTCACGATGGACGTGGGTTTTCCGGCACCATCAACGGCAATGGGCACGTCATTCGAAATCTCCATGTGTCCGGAACGCAAAACCTGGGATTGATCGGAGTGGTAAGCGAGGGGGCTCAGCTCTATGGCATTGGAGTGGTAGACGCCAATATCGTAGGGACAGGCAGGGCAGTGGGGATACTGGCAGGGCATAATGAAGGACGAATTAGCAGTTGCTTCAGTTCCGGCATCGTGTCCGGAGAACATGAGGTCGGCGGACTAGTGGGGGAAAACCGCGGGCACATCAGTGACTGTTACAGCTCGGCCCGAATCCCTGGGACGGTGTTTAGCGAGGGGCTGGCCGGGCGCAACGCTTTTGGCGGCAAGATTGCGAATTGCCATAGCGTAGGCCAGGTGGGCGATACACCGGCGGAACCCGGCTCGACGGCCGACGGGATCGGAGGCTCGGGGTCTGGGAGGGGAAGTGACATCGAAAACTGTTTTTGGGACGTCGAAACGAGTGGTGTGGGGTACAATGGTGGAGGCATTGGTTTGACCACGGATCTGATGCAAGACATCGATACCTTCCTTCAGGCCGGTTGGGATTTCCTGGGGGAGAGTGTCAACGGATCCGCCGAGACCTGGATGATGCCAGCAGGAGGGGGCTATCCGGTTCTGACCCTCTTCACCAACCCGGGACTCCTGCCAACAGCCGGTGGTGGCCCCTTGGGTCAGTGCCCGCTGCCTCCGGACGTCAATGAGGTCTTGTGGGACGCCGCTGCCTTTTTTGAAGCGGAATGGGATTCCGTGTCCCTGACCAGAATGAGCGGCAATCGGGCTACGCATCCTGAACTCGGCACGGTGCCGGGAGGACTCATATTGACGGTGTCGGGAAGGATTCGTGTCCTTGATGGGGTCGACCTGGTCGCACTGAGTACTGACAACAGCCTGGTCTGTCGCGCCCTGGATGGCGAGGGGAATGATATTCTGTTTGGGGGCGTCGCCGTTCCATTCACTCCTTACATTGAGTGCTGGGAAATCTTTCCTAGCCGGCCGTTGCCATTTACGCTGCAGGTACGTCTGAGCGAGGCGGTGCCTCTGCCGACTCATCTGTCGGAATTGGAATTTGCCGTAAGCGCGCTCTATGCCCAACCCCTGGCTCGATTTGACATCCCTTTCCATGTGATGACGACGCCGATCGAACTCGTTCCGGGGTTCACGGTTCTGATTGAGGAGGCCCGCTCCGAGGACGGAAAGTGCGAGTTCAGAATCAAGGAGGAGTATGAGGGTTTCGCCGGCTCTTCGACCGGGTCGCTGAACGAGAATTCAAACAGCTGCGAAGGGCAATTCGCCAGCTACAGACCGGACCTATCGGAGACCGACCTCAACTACAACGTGACCATGATAGACGCCACGGGAAACCCTACGTCTCGTGGAGGAGGCAGCGGGGGAGGATCTAGCTCAGGCTCTGGAAGTAGCGGTACGAGGACGAGAAGAGGAAGTTGGACAGATTGTAGCGGCATAGACTTCGTCCGCTATACCATTGCCGTCAGGCCGTACAGAGTCGTCCTTCCTCTAACGCTGGCGGATATCCCGATTCCGGCGTGGTAGAGTAGCCGGCAGCCCAAAAGAAAGAGCCCGCCGATCGAGATGCGGCGGGCTCTATGAGATCTGCAATAATGAAGGGAGGCTTCCGCGGCCTCAGATCGCTGTAGGATGCGGGCAATTCTTCATGAGGACCGGAAATTCGGTTTGGATTTGACAAGAGAAGACCGAAACGCCCTAATAGCGTCCCTGACGACACTTTGGGACCGGCAAGAAATAACTTGGACTTTTGAATGCCCAATTGCACCCCACCTTTGATCGCTTCTCAATCGCGACATCCGCGACGTAGAACAGCTACGCCTGTGGTATCGCTCAATCGGGCGCGACCAAATATGGAGCACACTTGGACCCCAAATTGTCCAATTCTTGCCGATCCCTTTGAACGAATGCAAACACCCTGAAGACGTACTTTGAACAGGAGAGAAACAGATGCCTTCCATCATTCACAGGAGTTCAGACGAACAGGCAAACTATCTGCCCCTCGGCAAACGAACGACTGTCATCGGACGATCTGAGTCCCTACCCATGCAGATTCTGGACAATAAGGTCTCACGCAAACACCTGCGGATTCGCTATGACGAGGGCACGGGACGCTATTTGGCGAGCGATATGGAGAGTCGGCACGGTGTCTTTGTCAACGGGCGGCAGATCACGGAGGAGACCGAACTCAATGAGGGAGATACCGTCCGCATCGGCACCTCCGAGCTGTTGTTTACGCAGGAAGACTTCGACGACGCCCAAAGCGCCCTGCACTTCTACAAAAAAACCGGCGAACGCGATCGACCCACCTTCATAGACTGACGGGGGCTCTTTCTGCAAACTCGTCGTCGGCCCGAGAGCGAGCGGTTTTTCGTGTGGCAAGGACGGCGAAGCAGGCGATATTGAACGTATCGTCGATGCAGCCGGACGCAGACCACACGGACAACAAGCCGCTCGAAGCCAGATCGAGTTTTCAGACAGAGCCTAGGTCAGATCCAAGGCCTGGAAGATCTTCTTGTTCGCACCGGGAAACGCATAACGTTCGAGGTCTTTGGGCCAAACCCATTTGACCGCGGTGGAGGCGTGACAGACCGGCGTGCCCCGCATATGCTGACAGAGGAAGGCGTGTAACTCTATTTCGAAGTGGGTGTAGGCGTGGTGGATGGTGATCAGGTGGCGCTTGACGGAAACTGTAATTCCCAGTTCCTCCTTGACCTCCCGTTTCACAGTCTCTTCCAGGGATTCGCCCGGCTCCTGTTTGCCACCGGGAAACTCCCATAGTCCGCCCAAGAGACCCTCGGGCTTCCGCCGATCGATGAGAATGCGTCCCCGCTTATAGACGATGCCGACGGCAATCGTGTGACAGGGGCGTGCCTTGCGCTTAACCCTCTTGGGCAACAGATGCTGCTCGCCGTGATGACGGGCCTGACAGAGTGTCGCCACGGGACAGAGCAGACAGCTCGGGTTCTGCCGGTGACAAACCGTGGCCCCCAGTTCCATCATGGCCTGATTAAAGGCACCCGGTCGACCCTTAGGCACCAGGCGGGTGGCCCAGTCCCACAACCGTTCCTGGGCTTCGGGTGACTTGGGATCCTGGTCATAGCGAAACAACCGGCTGAGGATGCGTATGACGTTGCCGTCCAGTATGGGTTCGCACCGACCAAAGGCGATGCTGGCGATGGCCCCGGCCGTGTAACGCCCAATACCGGGCAAGGCCATCAGACCCTCCGACGTCGTGGGCACTTGTCCCTCGTAGTCCTGGACCACGACCTTGGCGGCCTTGTGCATGTTACGCGCCCGGCCGTAATATCCCAACCCCTCCCACTGCTTCAGCACGGTGTCCAGACGGGCCCGGGCCAGTGTCCCCACATCGGGGAAGCGCTTGAGGAAGCGCTGGTAGTAGGGCTGGACCGTCTCCACCTGGGTCTGTTGCAACATGATCTCCGAGATCCAGATGGCGTAAGGGTCGTCCGTCCGCCGCCAAGGCAAATCGCGGCCGTGGTTGTCATACCAGGAGAGCAACCGACGTCGAATCTTCCTGACCAGAGACGCGTCGATCATGGAAAGGGCCAGCGCTCCGAGGGGACGCGTGCCCCGGCTAAGAGGCCCTCGATCTTCAGCACGATCTCGGGGTGACCGGCCGACACGTCCGTCTGCTCGGAAATGTCCTCCTGTAGATCATAGAGCTCGAGGGGGCCGTCTGGTTGCGCCCTGACATTGTTCCGCACAGCCTTCCATCTGCCCCAGCGGATCGCCTGCCGCTTGCCCTGTTCGTGGAACTCCCAATAGAGGTAGGGGTGGCGGCGTTGATCCGCGGACCGGCCGATGAGCGTGGGGAGCATGGAAATGCCGTCCAGCCCTTCGGGTGTCTCGATGCCCACCAAGTCACAACAGGTGGGTAAAAAGTCCCAGAAGGCAGAGATGTGGTCGCTCTGCGCGCCCGCTTCGATGTGGCCGGGCCAACGGGCGATCATGGGCACACGGATGCCGCCCTCGTACAGGGCCCGCTTGTATCCGCGCAGGGGCCCACTGCTCTTGAAGAAGGTGGGATCGGCCCCCCCCTCCTTGTGCGGTCCGTTGTCACTCGTAAAGATGACCAGCGTCTTTTCATCGAGCCCCAGGTCCTTCAGTCGATCCAACAGCCGTCCGATGTCACGGTCCATGCGGGTGATCATCGCGGCATGTCCCTTCTGGGCATCGGGCCAGGTCTTGTCTTCGTAGGGGGCATAGGAGGGCACCTCCATGCCTTCGTTGCCCGCCTCGT
Organism: Planctomycetota bacterium; assembly: GCA_022563885.1. GTDB lineage: Bacteria > Planctomycetota > Phycisphaerae > Sedimentisphaerales > Anaerobacaceae > JAIPFM01. Next base: position 13,578 of record JADFMM010000138.1, read on the forward strand.
TGTTGGCGTGGGGGATGGTCAGCGCCAGATAGAGGAAGAAGGGTTGGTCTCGATGATCCTCGACAAAACGAAGGGCCCGCGCAGCAAAGAGATCGTGAGAATAGTCCACACGCTCCGTCGCCACACCCCCCAAGCGTCCCTTATCGATCACCTTGTTGTTGAGGGTCACCTTCTCTTCGTTGTCCCAGAGGAATTCGGGATAGTAGTTGTGCGCGTGCCGCTGATTGAGATAGCCAAACCAGTGATCGAATCCTTGGCGATTGGGAATGCCGGTGGTGTCGGCTTCACCCAGACCCCACTTGCCGATGATGCCGGTGGTGTAGCCGGCTCCCTTTAACAGTTCCGCCACCGTGACGTCTTCCGGCCGTAAGGGCAAGCGGCCATTGGCGCGGACCCACGCGTGTCCCGTATGCAATCCCGTCATGAGACAACAGCGCGAGGGCGCACAGACCGTGCTGCCCGCATAGTGATCCGTGAAGCGCATCCCCTCCGCGGCCATGCGATCGATGTTGGGGGTCCTTATCCAATTCTGACCATAGCAACCCAGATCGCCGTAGCCCAGATCGTCGACCAGGATGTAGATGATGTTGGGCTTGGCGATGCCGTCCCTTTCCACGGTCGCTACCCTGCCACATCCCGTCAGGCATGCCCCAGCCGCCAGCGTTCCAAGGCATTGCAATAAGCGCCTACGCGTCATCATAACGACCTCCTTGTTTTAGGATACAATAGTCTCTGTCAGGCCAGTGTAAGCGGACCAGTGGATGATTGCTAGGCTCTGTCTGACAAAGAGAAGCCTTGCACTGCAAACGAAGCCAATTTGGGGGCGGCACAGGCCAGCCTGATGATCCCTACAGGATCGCCACGGCTCAACAGCCTGTCTCAATCGGGTCGGTTGAGGGGGGCGTTGGTGTGCGGAATTGCGGGCACGAATGACGGTGTCTTACCGTAGTCCTCGCACGATCGTGATGTCGATCGTCTCGAACGTCGGGGACTGCCGCCGCGATATCAGCTCAACCGGTTTTTGAACGGGGTTAAAGCCAGGGTATTCTACATGGAGGGCGTAAAGCCCCGGAGGACCTGAGAACATCGAAAAGTAATCCGATACGGGGTAGGGCTCAAGCCTCTGAGTTGCCCCTTCAAGCCACACGTCCGACCCGGAAAGTGGAATGCCCGCCTCGGTCAGGACCTGGACCACGAGTCCGCCGTCAAAATCGTGGCCCCGATCGTCCGGATCGAAGGGAATCTGGAGGATCGCGTCTGCCCCAGACATCAAATAAACTCGCGCCAGCGTAGGACTCCATCAGCTTTCAGACGTCGGGCTTTGAGGTCACAAATTGTGACCTCAACCGCACGTTGATGCGGGTCGTGAAATTTGATCAGTCCATTGTTTTTGGGAGATTTTGGTGGCTCAGAAAAGTGCTTCGAATGTCATTCTAGTAGAGAGAATCCAGCAGTCCATCTACCTGATCCGTGGTGAGAAAGTCATGCTGGATAAAGACTCAGCGGTTCTCTATGGAGTAGAGACCAGAGTTCTCAACCAATCCGTACGACGCAATGTCGACCGGTTTCCTGATGACTTCATGTTTCAGCTCACCGATGAAGAGGCAGAGCGTTTGAGATCATAAATTGTGATCTCAAACGAAGGCCGTGGCGGCCGCAGGTACCCCCCTTCTGCTTTCACTGAGCAGGGGATCGCCATGCTGTCTACCGTGCTGCGGAGCAAGCGAGCAATTCAGGTGAATATTGCCATCATGCGGACCTTCATTCAACTTAGACGTATCCTGGCGGACAACAAGCTTGTCCGAGACAAAATCAAAG
>JADFMM010000009.1 GCA_022563885.1 Planctomycetota bacterium
GCTTTTTGAGTAATCGCATTGACACATGGAATACAAAGACCAATGCGACGATTTTCATACACCTCTCGAAGTGTCAAATCTCCAATAGCCGAGACCAGTCCCTCTCTTAAAATCTCAGAATCAGCCGAAGGTTTCAGCAGGTGATTCATAACCCAAACGATCGATTGCAACTTCGAAATAGGCTTGGGACGTGAAAACACTCTTGGTCCAACATCGGTATAAAAGCTTGTGATTGTTTTTAAGGGAATACCAGCAGCAAGTGCACATGCTAAGATCGCTCCCGTGCTGGTCCCACAAATCAGGTCAAAACTCTTTCCAAAATCCACATTGACGATATTAGACTGTGAATTAAATAGCTGAAACAATTTACTTAAGAGCTTAGTTGTGTACAAACCTCTCATCCCACCACCATCAATCGACAGCACGCGAAAAACGCCGTTACCAGCTTTCCCCATAAGATCACTCTATCCACATAGATTGCTTTATTGCGCTATGCTCACGCAGTCTTGATTCGTGAGTATTCGCCAAACTCCACGCTATCTGCCATCGTCTCAGGAATCAAAGCAGCATAATGTCTCCGGCAAATCTCTGGCGAATTCCCCATCAATGCACTGATTTTATACAGAGACTCTCCCTTCATGGCAAGCTGAGAGCCAAAGGTGTGGCGATAGTCCAGACAGCTCCATTTGAGCCCTGATTCACGGTTCGCGTTCCGCAAGTCGCGGCTAAAGTTGTCCGGGTCATAGTGGCACCCTTGGGGCGAAGGGAAAAACCATCGTCCCGGCGTAATCTTGGGCCGGTATTGCTCCAGGTAAGCTCGCAAGGCAGAACTAATAGGCACGGCTCGGTTGACCTTGGTCTTGGGCTCCCAGTGAACCCCTTGGATGGTCTTGGCCTGGACCCGGATCATTCCGAAGGCCCCGCCCTTTAGATCGATGTCGGGCAGAGTCAACCAAAGAGCCTCTTCCCTTCGAAGCCCGGCATAGATGTAGGTGGCCACCAGTGTTTTCAGCAACGGGTTGTCCTCCAAGGCGGCCAACTGCTCATCGATCTGACTGAGTGTCAGAAACCGAATCTCGGAGGCATGCTCCTTGTACTTGCTGACCTTGGCCACTGGATTGGTCCCGCCCGGCATGCGGACCCCCTGCTCCTCGATGGCCCAGTTGAACAGCCGGTGGATAATCTCGCGGCAACGGTTGGCCGTCTTGGGGGCCAGTCCCCTGCTGCGGACATGGGAAGATATGAAGTTTGAGACGTCCGCCGTCGTGATCTGCTCCAGGTGGGCCACCTCGATGACACTGAGCTTGCAGCGTCGGTCCTGCCCTTCCTTCGGGGGCCGCTTCATGGCCCGGACACTTCGCTTGCGGCTATTGACCTTCAGGGCCGGGCAGATCTCCCCAAACATAGTCCGTAGGTAGTAGACATCGGTCTGGGCACTCTTCTCAGTTTTGATGGTCCGGATGTGTTCGGCGTAGCGTTGCAGGATGTCCGGGAGCTGGGTCTTGCTGGGCAAGGGGTTAGTTTCACCCATGAACTGGCTCGATTCAAACTGCCGCAGCTTTTCCTTGGCGATCTGGTAGACCCCAGTCGCCAGGCTTCGACGTTTGAGTTTTCTTCCGGCCCGCCATTGCAGGTAATAGACTTTGTTGCGTTTGACAAGACTTGCCATGGTACAGAACTCCTGACAAAAACACGGTTGGTTTCTGTGCGAGTCCTGGCATGGGGTAAAAGGTGATGTACAATCTGATGTACAAAACGCCTGAAAAGCCCAAAAAAAAAGACTCGCAGATTTCTGCAAGTCCTTTATTTGTAAGCAATAGCGGGGACAGGATTCGAACCTGCGACCTCCGGGTTATGGGCCCGACGAGCTACCAGACTGCTCTACCCCGCAATCAAGTAAGCGGAAACTATATCAAGCGATATTGTGTAGGTCAAAGATTATTCCAGTTTTTTCTTTATTTCCGCCGCCATCCTGCCCATCTGGCCCTCTGCATACGACTGCGCGGGCCAATTTTGCATGAAACCGTCGCCGGCAAAGCGCGGGATGATGTGAAAATGCACATGATCGACCGACTGTCCCGCCACTCTACCATTGTTGCACAGGCAGTTGTACCCATCGCACTGGGTCGCTTTGACGACGGCGTGGGCGATGCGGCCCAGTACTTGACTCACGGCCTGCAACGACTCCGGAGGGCATGTATGTAAGGTGTCGGCATGTGTTTTCGGTATCACCAGCGTGTGACCAGGCTGTATGGGACCGGTGTCTAGGAACGCCACCACCTGAGGATCGTCGTAGACGACAGCGGCCGGTAGGTCACCGGCCACGATTCTACAGAATATGCAATCACTGCTCTTCATCTGTTTTGCGATGCTAGGCTGACGACCAAAGTGAGAACCTATTCTCTATTCCTGACTGCTCTCCTCGCCGGCGGTCTCTGCCGCCGGGGACTCCTCTTTGGGCTCAGGAGGACCAGCATCGGTCTTGGCGGCGGGCGCCGCATGCACAGTCCTCCGTGACTTGGACTTCTTCCCCCGCTGATCATCCTGCCCGACCAGCTGCAGCAATACGACCTCTCCGTTGTCGCCCAGTCGCCGTTTCGCTAGACGGATGATTCGGGTATACCCCCCCGAGCGGTCGAGGTAACGGGGCCCGATCTCGCTGAAAAGTTTTCCAACGACGGTCCCTTTTTTTACCATACTGCCATCTTCTTCAACGAGAAGCGCCCGATTGCCAAGCAGAGAGATCGCGCGACGTCGATGATGAAGAGACCCCTTCTTGGCCAAAGTGATGAGCTTTTCAGCGAAGGACTTTACCTCTTTCGCCTTTTGTATGGTTGTCGAGATGGTTTCGTGCTCAAAGAGCGAAGCCACGATGTTTCGGCGCAACGCCAATCGATGCTCACTGGTTCGACTCAGTCTTCGCCCTGCTACTCTATGACGCATGTGTCTATAAACCTCAATTATTCGGCTTTAGGGACCTGGCTATCACACGGCCCATGCTTTACACGTGGAGATCAGACATTCCCAACGTTAAACCGATGTCTCCGAGCTTCCTTTTGATTTCGCGTAGCGACGTCTTACCGAAGCTTCTTATCTTCAGCAGTTCCGGCTCACTCAACTTAACCAGTTCACCAACCGTCTCCATTTCTTCAGATTCGAGACAGTTGCTGGCACGCACTGAGAGTTCTAATTCCTGAATGGGTATTGCAAGTTTCCTGGCCAACTCTTCGTCGATGGGTTTATCTTCGCTTAGGTCTTCGATCACCGGCCCGTCCACGGTGGCCTGTCCCAAATCGTTGTACTGTACAAAGGGATTCACATGCTTCCGGAGTATCTTGGCGGCTTCAACCAAGGCCATGTCGGGCGTCACCGTGCCATCGGTCCAGATTTCCAGCGTCAAGAAGTCGTAGTTGGTTTTCTGACCCACCCGAGTGTCCTCGGTAGAGTAGCGCACACGGAGGACAGGCGAGTAAACGGCATCCAGCTCGATTCGCCCCACTTCCTGATCAAATCGGTCGGCAACGGCAACACGTTCGGACGCGGGCACATAACCCCGGCCATTACTCACGAGCATTTCCATTTCAAAATCGATGTCTTCTGTCAGGGTCGCCAAGACTGTATCCGGGTTGATCACTTCAATCGCTGGATCCGGCACGATATCGAGTGCCCTCACCACACCCACCTTGTTCGCGGCCACTTTCATCGTCTTGGGCTCATCGCCGCGGAGACGCACGACCAGTCCTTTGACATTCAAGACCAGGTCCGTGGCATCTTCCATCACACCCTTTATTGAGGTAAACTCATGGTCCACACCTCGGATCTTGACACTCGTGACGGCGCTGCCTTCCAAAGAGGAAAGCAAGACGCGTCTTAGACTGTTTCCAATCGTGGTACCAAAACCTCTTTCAAACGGCTCAACAAAAAAGCGGCCATACTTGTCACTTGATACCTTCGTATCACGCTCAACACGCGTTGGCAACTCCAAACCACGCCAGGTAACTCGCATATAGGCCTCCGAATTCAAATCCTACTCTATTTCAACCGCACAGCATCCATCGTATCTACCCGCTGCGCGGCTTTGTTTAAGTGACTAGCTAGCGTCCCGCAGCTACACTACCGGGAACAAAACTCGACGACCAACTGCTCCTCGACGGGGATTTGGATGTCATCCCGGGTAGGCAATGCTACTACAGTCGCTTCGAAATTGGCACGATCCAACTGCAGCCATTCCTGAGTCGTAAAGTTAGGATTAGCATCCAGTTGCAGCTTGATATAATTCTTGCTCTTATCCGATTGCTTGAGGGTGATCTTGTCGCCAGTTCGCACGCTGAAACTGCTCACATTGACTTTTCGACCATTGACCTTGATATGGCCATGCGTGATCATCATGCGCGCCGCCTTTCGAGACGGTGCGAAACTCAACTTGTAGATGATGTTGTCGAGCCGTCTCTCCAGCAACTGGAGTAACACCTCACCGGTGTTTCCCTTGGTGCTCTCGGCTTTACGAAAGCATCGCATGAAGGCGCCTTCAAGAATGCCGTAGTAACGCTTCACTTTTTGCTTTTCACGAAGCCGGATCCCGTACTCACTGGGCCTCGGTCGGCGCCATCCATGCATTCCAGGCGCAAGATTGCGTTGCCGCTTCTCGATTTGACATTTAGCCGTGTCGCATTTCACACCTTTGAGGAACAACTTCATTCCCTCGCGGCGACATATTCGACAGGCCGGACCAAGATAACGTCCCATTTAATCACTATCTCCAAAAAAGGATCCTACGCGGTTTGAGAATCGGCAAAAAATAATCGGGCAATTTGAGGTCCAAGTGTGCCCCATGTTGGGTCGCGCCAATTTGAGCGAAACCACAGGCATAGCTGTTCTACGTTGCGGATGTCGGGATTGAGAAGCGATCCAAGATGGGGTGCAATTGGGCATTCAAAAGTCCAAGTTTTTTTTTGCCGGTCCCTCATACTCTTCTTCGCTTTGGCGGGCGACAACCGTTGTGGGGCAAAGGGGTCACATCTTCAATAGAGGAGATTCGTAAGCCGGCTGCCTGCAGGGCTGATATAGCCGGTTCTCGACCGGCTCCGGGCCCCTTGACCCTGATCTCGACTTCTCGAACACCATTTCTCTTGGCAGCACTCGCACAACGCTGTGCTGACTGTTGAGCCGCAAACGGTGAGCTCTTGCGAGATCCCTTGAATCCAACGCAGCCAGACGATCCGCAACAAATCGTGTCACCCTCCATGTCCGTAATGGTGATCAAGGTGTTGTTGAAGCTAGCCTTAATGTGAACGATGGCGCGGGCGACGTTCTTTCTCGGTTTTTTCTTTTGACTCTTTGCCATGTTTTTCCTTCAGCACCTGTTAATGATCAATGCCCCTTGACACTCTTCTTGCCCGCGACGGTCTTGCGAGGCCCTTTGCGCGTTCGGGCATTGCTCTGAGTGCACTGACCTCGGACGGGCAGGCCCCGTCGATGCCGGATCCCTCGGTAGCAACCAATGTCTTTGAGACGGGTGATATTCTGAGCAACCTGTCTGCGCAGCTGCCCCCCCACGATATAGCTGCGGTCAATGATCTGGGTGATGCGACTCAGTTCATCCTCAGTGAGCTGCTCCGCCTTGACCGTGCCGTCAATCTTGGCCTCTTTGAGGATTTCGCCCGCGGAAAATCGACCAATTCCCGGGATATAGGTCAACGAAATCCAGATCTGTTTTTTTTCAGGGATGTCATTACCGACGATACGTGGCATATGGGCTCCTTAAACGCTTTGCTTTGGGGTCTAACGACCCGACACGTAGGGCATCGACCTTATCCTTAGTTATCCTTGCCGCTGTTTGTGGCGGGGATTGGTACAGATGACCCGAACAACGCCCCTGCGGCGTATCACCTTGCACTGTTCACAGATTCGTTTTACCGAGCTTCTTACTTTCATGATCACAATCCTGACATCAAAATAAAACTCCTGTTTGTCACGGTGAACCCTCAATGACGAAGGACGATGCGGCCCCGGGTCAAATCATAGGGCGACATTTCGACAGTGACGGTATCACCTGCCAAGATGCGAATGAAGTGCATACGCATCTTGCCGGAGACATGCGCAACGATCTTGTGTCCGTTTTCTAGTTCAACCTTGAATACCGCATTCGGCAAGGCATCGGTCACTTTGGCCTGCAGTCGTATTGCCTCTTTTTTCGCCATGTCGTCGTCACTCTAGCCTGCCCTCGTTCTCTACTGCCAGGCAGCCTTATTCAATAATGGTCATCCACATGTTCGATCGCGCTAGTCAGGCAACGTCAAAACCTCACAACCGGACCCGGTCATCGCGACCGTATGTTCAAAATGAGCCGAGGAACGCTTGTCGGCCGTCACCACAGTCCAACCGTTGGACAGGGTTTTGACCGACGCGGTGCCCGCATTCAGCATCGGTTCGATGGCCAGAACCAAACCTTCGGCAAGCATAATGTCATTGTTCAACAATTCACGACTCACATAATTCGGCACGCGTGGGTCCTCGTGCAGTTGAGTCCCAATTCCGTGGCCCACAAAGTCTCTGACAACACCCAAACCAGCCTCCTTGGCACGCTGCTCCATTTTTGCGGCAACCTGACTCCATAAAATACCAGGCCTGCATTCGGCAATCGCGATTTCGAGAACCTCTTCCGTCACATCCATCAGATGACGATCCCCGTCAGACACCTTGCCAATTGCAAGGGTGCGGGCCGAATCGCCGCAATAGCCGTTCAGCTCAATGCCGTAGTCGACGCTCAGCACATCACCCTCTTCAAGGATCGTTTTGTCTGAGGGTATTCCGTGAACGACTTCATCGTTCACGGAGGCACAGATCGCCCCGGGAAAAGGAACACTGGCGTGCGGACTGCGGACGCCCTTAAACAGCGCCACGCTGCCGGCTTCCTTTGCCATTCTCGCGGCAACCCGATCCAACTCACCCGTGCTGATTCCCGGCTGTGCCATCTCTTTCAGTTTTCGATGAACGTTGCCAACAACACTTCCAGCCTTACGCATGAGTTCGATTTCACGTCGACTGCGAAGCGTTATTGCCATCTTTCTCCTTAAACACGATCCTATCAATGTGAATGTCCTTCGAAACACATGTCAGACGGTCTGAGAGTCGCTCATTCGTGCCAAAATCTCTCGTATTTCCGCATGCACCGTCTCAGCGTCTCCATTGGCCTGAACGTCAAAAACGCGTACTGCACTGTTCTGGTAATACTCAACCACCGGCTTCGTTTGCTGGTGATACGTTTCCATACGTTTCTCGACGACTTCCAACTGGTCGTCCCTGCGCTGAATCAACCCCTCCCCATCATGGTCACAGATGCCCTCAACCTGAGGTTTTAAACTGATCAGGTGATAGACGGCCCCGCATTTGGGGCAACTGCGGCGTCCGCTCATGCGGTCATAGATGACATCGTCACGCACCTCTAAATTGAGGACAACGTCCAACGCTTTGCCACTCGCAGCTAGGGCCGCGTCGAGCTCTGCCCCTTGGTTGACTGTTCTCGGGAACCCATCCAGGACAAACCCGTCCGTGGCCAGATCCTCAATGGCCTTCACCATCATCTCGACGATAAGCTCGTCCGGTACCAAACCACCAGAATCCATATACCCTTGCGCTTTCTTGCCTAGGTCACTGCCCTCTGACCTCTCCTGTCGCAAGATGTCACCGCTGGACAGATGCACCAGAGTATACGCGGCTAAGAGTCGCTTGCATTGAGTCCCCTTGCCGGCCCCAGGCGCTCCCAGTAGCACGATTCTCATCCGCCGGTTCCTCCTTTAATGCGCCCGGAACCGCTAAAGCCTTCGTAGCTTCGCATGAGCAGGCCGGCTTCAACCTTTTGTACCAGGTCCAGTGAGACGCTGACGACAATCAGCAGGCCCGTTCCCCCCAGAAACGTCGAGACGCGCCAGTCAATATTCATAGACACCCCGATGACTGTCGGCACGACAGCGATGAGTGCCAGGAAACTGGCGCCGAAGTAGGTGATGCGCATCATCACCATTTCCAGGTAGTCTGCCGTACGCTTTCCAGGACGAAGCCCAGGAATGAAACTCCCCGAATCTCGCAGATTCTTGGCCATCTCCCGTGGTTGGAACTGCACAGTGACCCAGAAATAGGCGAACAGAAAAATCAAGACCATGTAAAGCAGGTTGTAGGTAAATGCATCGTGACGCATGGCCGCATTGATGGCCATGAGGATAGTGGAGTCCGGGAAGATTTTCGCTATTTGGTCGATGACGATCGGAGGAAACATCATGAAACTGGAGGCGAAAATAATCGGCATGACACCGCCATGATTCACTCGCAACGGCAAGTAATGTCTCTGTCCCCCATACATGCGACGGCCTCGCATCACCTTGCCCTGCTGGATGGGAATCCGTCTTTGTCCCTGGGTGATTAAGATGGCTCCCGCAACCACCGAGACGAAGGCAAGCAGCAAGAAGATGACGACGGCTGCGGCCTGGGGATTTGATTTGAGATCGCTCGCCAACTGCATGACCGCCCAAGGCATGCTGGAGACGATGCCCGCCATGATGATCAGGCTGATCCCATTGCCAATCCCATACTCGTCAATCTGCTCGCCCAACCACATCAGGAACACGGTGCCGGCCGTCATGGCCAACACGCCCATGAACCTTCCCTGCACCTCCATGCCCGGATAGATATAGTCCCCCAACAGTTTCATGTACATCATCGCCTGAAAGACGCAGATGACCACCGTCAGATACCGGGTGTACTCCTGGATCTTCTTATGGCCCGCCTGCCCTTCTTGGCGCAGTTTCTTCAGCGCCGGCAGGACTTCCCCCAGCAGCATGAGGATGATGGACCCGGTGATGTAGGGCATGATGCCCAGGCCGAATAGACTGCTCTTGTCGAGGCTGCCACCGGTGAAGATCTGCATATACGCTGCAGCACGTCCGAGGGGGCTATCTGTGTCTTGGGACTTAGTGGCTTCTGCGATCGCGCTCTGGTCAAAACAAGGATTGGGAATGTGAAAACCAATGCGGTAGATAATCAAGAGGCCAACGGTAAAGAGTATCTTGTTCCGCAAGTCCTTGATCTTAAATACGTTTATTGCAGCACTGAGCATCTCTCTGTTTCCTGTCCCGCTAGTTTTCCGATCCTATCGCCGATGGGCACTCTGGAATTCCTAGACGTTCCACTAGTTTGCTCCCACGATGCTCACGGAGCCACCACAACTGGAAATTTTTTCCTGAGCCGACCGGCTGAACTTATGAGCGCTCACCTTAAGCTTTTTGGTCAGTGCCCCGTTGCCGAGCACTTTCACCTTACTCTTGGCCCTGTCCACCAAACCGGCGGCGACGAGCTGATCCACGCCAACTTCCGCCCCTTCCTCGAATCGCTCCAATTGGCAGACATTAACGATTTCGTAACGGTTGGCGAAGTTGAAGTTGCTGAAGCCCCTTTTGGGAAGGCGTCGAAACAGAGGCATCTGGCCGCCCTCAGACAGGGACAACCGCGTTGCACCGGCCCGACTATTGGCGCCCTTGTGCCCGCGGCCACAGGTCTTTCCCTGGCCGGCGCCGCGTCCTCTTCCCACGCGTTTGCGCGCCTTATGTTTTCCGGCAATTGCTGTTATTTCATGGTTTAGCATGGAGATTACCTACAATGGGGACAACTCACGACTAGCCGATTGTGACACCGCGGAGTTCTTCAATCATTTCCTTGCTGCGTAGCTTCTGGAGCCCGTCCATGGTGGCCTTGACCACATTCTTGGCGGTTGTGCTGCCGTAAATCTTGGTGAGGACATCATGCACACCCGCATACTCAAGCACCGCACGCGCGCTCGAGCCGGCAATGACGCCCGTTCCGGGGCTGGCTGGCACCATGACAATCTTCGTGGCGCGGTACCGGCCAACGACTTGATGCGGAAGAGTGTTTTTTCTCAGGGCAATTCGCCGCTGCGACTTCTTGGCGTCCTTGACCCCCTTCTCGACTGCCATCGGGACTTCCTTTGCCTTGCCGTAGCCAAGTCCAACAGAACCCGAGCGATCACCCACAACGACAAGTGCCGCGAAGCTAAATCGACGACCCCCTTTGACCACCTTGGAGCAGCGGTAGATCTTCACCACGGTGTCTTCAAAAGGCTTCTCTTCCTGGTCTACGCGTTTGACTGGTTCAGGTGCCAATTTCTTCTCCAAAACTCTGAATAGCTTGTCCTGCAGCGTTCTTGAAACGGTCTTGGGACAATTCTAGAACTTCAATCCAGCCTCTCGAGCTGCTTCTGCGAGCGTCTTCACTCGCCCATGATACTTGTATCGATTCCGGTCAAAACTTACACACCGTATACCTGCATTCAATGCCTGTTTGGCGATCGCCTCGCCTACCGCTTTGGCCGCCTTCTGATTGCTGCCAACCGAGATCTCCGACTGCAGGCTCTGACTCTTGCTCCCACAGGCGGCCAGCGTCACCCCTGCCGTATCGTCAATGATTTGGGCGTAAATATGCCGGTTCGACCGAAACACACTCAGTCTCGGTCGCTCTGCCGTACCGAACACTTTCTTACGCACGTGGTACTTGCGCCGTGTAACCGCCTGCTTCTGCTGCGTCGTTTTCATGAGAGACTTTTCAACAACAAACTCTTAACAAACTCGCTTAAGCGCCCGAGGCGAAAGCCTTACCCGCTTTACGGCGTACATGTTCATCCGCGTACCGAATCCCCTTGCCCTTGTAGGGCTCAGGGGGCCTAATGCTACGCACATTTGCAGCAAATTGCCCGAGAACACACTTGTCGGATCCTTGAATCGAAAACCGAGCTGGAACGTCGTTACCCCGCGTAGCGGGCACGTCGATATTGACCTTCAACCCCGCGGGAATTTTCAGCTCGACGGTATGGCAGAACCCTATCTGAAAGACGAGCTTGCCGCCCTGCTCTTTGACGTTGTAACCCGTGCCAAAAATCTCCAGTTTCCGCTCGAACCCCTTGCTCACGCCCTCGACCATATTGGCAATCAAAGCACGCATGGTGCCATGAAGTTGCTTGGCCTTGCGGTCATCCGGCTGGGCGTTCTCGACGGAGACCACCTTGTTGTCGTCACGCATCCCCACCGTGATGAGAGGATGACATTCCATCTCCATTTTGCCCTGGGGACCGGACACCTTGACCTTGCGGCCCATCAACTCAACGCTCGTTCCGCTCGGAACTTCTATGACTTTCTTTCCAATTCGACTCATCTAGCTGACCATGCAAAGTAATTCCCCACCGACATTCGATGCGCGGCAGGTTCTATCACTCAAAACACCTTTACTTGTCGACACAATGGAAATGCCGAGTCCTCCGAGGACACTGGGAAGATCGGCAACGGAACTGTAAACGCGACAACCCGGCTTGCTGGTCCGTGCAATCTCCGTGATCGCGGAACGCCCCTCTTGATCATACTTAAGCTCGACCCGAATAAGGCCCTGTTTATCATCCTCAATCGTATCGAAACCGACGATATAGCCTTCATCCTTCAAAACGGATGCGATGCCTTTGCAGATGTTCGAGGCCCTAATATTCACCTGTTTCTTGCCGACCTTGGCTGCATTCCGTACTCGGGTTAGCATGTCGGCAATCGGATCGCTTAAACTCATACTCTGCGCCTCGTCAATGGCTTCATCGTTAACGTTCTCACCAACTCGCCTTCCGAACGCCGGGAATCTTGCCCTCGTTGGCCAGTGTTCTGAAGCAAATACGGCAAATCTTGAACTTTTGATACACCGCCTTGGACCGACCGCATAGTTGACATCGCTTATACCCGCGGACCCTGAATTTCGGCTTCAATTCTGCCTTAATCTCTAATGCTTTCGTGGACATTCACTTGCTCCGAACAATCGTGCTCGCGTCTCTTGCGGCTTTTTGCCAAACACTAGTCATCACCCGCCGTACTCTTGAAAGGCATGCCAAAGAGCTTCAACATGGTCCGAGCTTCTTCATCTGTTTTGGCTGTCGATACGAGCGTGATGTTCATACCCTGTTGAAACTCAACTCTACCTACGTTTATTTCCGGAAATATGCTTTGTTCCGTCACCCCAAAGGAGTAGTTCCCGCGTCCATCAAAGCTCTTCGGACTCAGCCCCCTGAAGTCTCTCACCCTGGGGATGGCCAGATTGATGAGCCTGTCCATGAACTCGTACATTCTCACCCCTCGGAGGGTCACCTTCAATCCGATCTCATTGCCTTCGCGGACCTTAAAATTAGACACGCTCGTCTTCGCCTTGCAGACCACGGGCTTTTGACCCGAGATGATCGACAAATCCTCTTTGGCCGATTCCAAAAATTTCTTGTCCTGGAGGGCCCTGCCGACACCCATGGATATGACAACCTTATCCATCTTCGGAACGGCCATCACATTCTTATAGCCGTACTTTTTCTTCAACCCATCGACCACGGTTGACTTATAAATATCTCGTAAGCGTGCCATCTGCACCTCTGTTCGCCCCAACTATTCAGTCACTCTTCTTGAGCATCTTCCACAAATCACTTTGCCTTGGTAACAACACCTATTTCGGATCCGTCCACCGCACACCTGAGCTTCTTGCCCTTGCCGTCCACACGAAAGTGGACTCGAGTGCCCTTGGAGGTAGAGGTGCTGACGGGCAACACATTGCTAATATGGATGGGTTGTTCCACATTCACTCGCCCCCCCTGAGGATTCTTCCGGGAAGGTCGGACATGCTTATGAGCCATATTCTGGCCCTGGATCAGCACCCTCTGCTTGCCAGGATCGACGCTCAAAACCTTACCGTGGGCGCCCCGATGGTCACCGGCAATAATCTCCACCGTATCGCCCTTCTTGATATGTAACGCCATGGTTCTGCTCCACTAATATCAATAGGAACACTGTTCAATTTAGACAACCTCTGCCAAGAGACACGGTCACACAACCTCGCTGGCAAGCGAGACTATTTTCAGCTGATTCTTTTCCCGCAATTCCCGAGCCACAGCCCCAAAGATACGAGTTCCAATCGGGTTTCCATCGGCGTCGATCATGACCGCGGCATTGCTGTCAAATCGAACGTAACTCCCGTCGGCCCGCCTTACGGGATACTTAGTTCGAACGATAATACATTTATGTACTTTTTTATCGTCGAGCTGGCAATTGGGGAGCGATTTCTTGATAGCAACACAGACGACATCACCTACGGTCGCCGTAGGCCGTCTGGCCTTTCCTTGGCGGGACCCACTCCTGCCCAGCACCTTAATACAGAGGGCCAACTTCACACCAGAATTGTCAGCGATGCTGAGCATCGTCTCTTGCTGAACCATTATCTACTCTCTCGCAACATTGTCGTTTCAATCCTAGAGGGCCTTTTTAACGACCCTCACGACTCGCCAGCTCTTGGTCTTGCTCAATGGCCTGCACTCAGAAATCTCAACCAGATCACCGACGCAACTGACGTTGTTTTGGTCATGGGCCGGCACCTTCATCCACCGCTTGACATATTTCCCGTACTTCGGGTGTTTGACCTTGTATTCTCTAGCCACCTGAATACTCTTGTCACCGCTTATACTCACCACGGCACCCGTCATCGTTCTCACCTTCTTATCCTTCACTACGGTTCCCTTGGAGTCTAAACCAACCTGATCCTATTTTTCGTTTAGTACGGTCAATACGCGGGCAATTTCACGTCTTGTGTTCTTGACGGAATGACAGTTTTCCAGCTTTTCCGTCACGGCCTGCGATCTCATATCGAACAGTTTCCGCTGCAATTCAAGCAGCTTGTCTTCCAACTCGCCCGCAGCCATTTCTCTCAGTTGTTTTGCTTTCATCGTGTTCTCCGCGGCATGACGAATCGCATGACTGCGACAGCCTGAACCCTCAAGGAATCCCCCGCCATCAAATCGTGTGGCGTCTCTTTACAAAACGGCATCGTATGGGCATCTTGTGTGACACCCTCAAGAGGGCTGTCTTGGCAACATCTTCCGGCACACCGCCGATTTCAAAGCATATCTGGCCAGGCTTGACGCACGCCGCCCAATAGTCTGTTTCTCCCTTGCCTTTACCCATTCGGGTTTCCAGAGGTTTCGAACTGATGGGCTTGTGGGGGAAGATACGAATGTACACCTTGCCTTCACGTTTGAGGAAATGGGTCGCCGCAATACGGCCTGCCTCAATGTGCCGACCGCTGACCCAAGCCGTCTCCAAGACCTGCAAACCGTACTCACCGAAGGCGACGTAGTTGTTTCGTCCAGCGTGCCCTTTCATCTTGCCACGGTGGCTTTTTCTGTATTTGACTCTCTTTGGCATCATTGCCATGATGTCGGACCCTTAATTCAATTCTTTTCGTCTAGCTTCCTTCACCTGCTACGTTTTCACTCGGAGCACCGTCCACTGCCGGCGGCGCAGCGGCCTCAACTGGAGCGGGTGTTTTCTCAGCGGGCCGCGGTCGGCCCGGCCCACCGAACCCTTCTCTCCGGGGCCGTCTTCTACGCCGCTGTACAGGCTGAATCTCTTCGCCAAACTTGCCCTTGTAGATCCAGACTTTGATGCCGATCGCCCCGTAGGTTGTTCGAGCCGTTGTCGTTGCGTAATCGACATTCGCGTCAAGTGTGTGCAGCGGAATGGAGCCTAATTTTTGAGTCTCCTTTCGCGACATTTCCGCCCCGCCCAAACGGCCGGATGCGATGATCTTGACGCCTTTGGCGCCCACACTCATGGCATTCTCACAGTGCTGCTTCATCGTCCTTCTATAGGAAGCCCGTCTTCCGAGTTGCTCGGCGATCACGAGTGCGACCAACCTTGCGTTGAGATCGGGTTCCTTTATCTCAATCACGTTGACTGCGACCTCGCGGGAGGTCAACACTTGCAACTCTTCGCGAATCTTCTCAACCTCGGCACCACGCGGACCAATCACCACCCCGGGACGGGCACTATGCAACGTCACGTTCACTTCGTTTCGTGTCCTGACAATTTCAATCCTGGCGACTGCCCCCTTGGGCATCCGCTCATTGTAACGCTTTTCGCAGTAGGCACGAATCTTCTGGTCCTCTACCAAGTAGATGCCGTAGTTTTCCTTGTGGGCAAACCACGTGCTTACCCAACCCAGTGTAATACCCGTTCTGAAACCAATAGGCGATGTTTTCTGACCCATGTGCAGTCTTCTCAAAAATGATCTAAACCCATGTTACCAGTCTATTCCTCTGTCAGTACGACATGTATATGACAGGCACACTTTCGAATGGGGTGGGAACGTCCCCGGTCTTTGGCGATCCAGGTCTTGGTGCCAAGCCGCCTTCCCGCATCATCCACCCTTGCCTCTGTGACGTACAGACTGTCGACCGAGGCCTGTTGCTCATCCGCATCCGCCAGTGCACACTTCAATAACTTTCCCACCATGGGTGCGGCCCTTTTTCGCGTAAATTTCAGCAAGTCCATCGCGTCTTGCACGGTGCGCCCCACGATAAGCTGAGTCACAAGTCGAGCCTTGCTGGCAGACAATGGGGCGTATCTATAACTGGCCCGCCAGTCTTTCAAGCTGTTCTCTTCCACGCCCAGGGCTTTCGCCAGCTTGATGACATCATCGTGACTCGGTCGCGGCTTAAACAGGCCCTTTTGCCAATTCCGAATGGCTTTGGCCGCTTCCCTGTCGTCACGTCCACCCGTGGTCAAGTGACTGGCCAAGGCCTGGACATTGGTACTTCGCTGCCGGCAAATCCTATTTAACTTCTGCGTACTTAACATGACTCTTCTTTCACACTTCGAAGGCAACGCTCAGAGGATGTCAGCCGGCTCATTTGATCTTCTTACTCGAATGACCTTTAAACGTTCTGGTCGGGGAGAACTCACCCAACTTGTGTCCAACCATGTCCTCCGAGACCAGCACCTTGTGAAACATCTTGCCATTGTGTACCAAGAAAGTCAGCCCGACAAATTCAGGCACAATAGTGCATCGTCTGGCCCACGTTTTTATGGGTTCGTAACTGCCTTCATCAACGTGTTTGCTCACTTTCAAGATAAGCTTTTCATCGACGAAAGGCCCTTTTTTTAGAGATCGTCCCATACGTTGTTGGTCTCTCAAAGAACAGAGATGCGGTCACAACTGTCCGTGTGTACCACGACTACAATACCAATTGCCCGTTCCGTTTATTTTTACGCCGCCTAATGATGCGGGAATTATTCTTATTCCTCGGGTTACGTGTTTTACCGCCCTTTGCCAAAACACCCGTCGGTGAACAGGGGTGCCGGCCACCATTCGCGCGCCCCTCGCCCCCGCCCATAGGATGGGCAACCGGGTTCATGGCTTTACCCCGTACGTGGGGCTTCTTGCCCATGTGGCGCTTGCGCCCGGCCTTGCCGATACGCACGCGCTGATGATCGGGGTTACTGACTCGGCCTATGGTAGCACGGCACTCTTTGCGAACCATTCGCATTTCACCACTCGGGAGGATGATCGACACCCAGTTCCCATCCTTAGCGGCGATCCTGGCCGCATTGCCCGCTCCTCGACAGAGCTTGCCGCCCTGCCCGGCAGTCATCTCAATGTTGTGAATCTCCATACCCGAAGGAATCGCGGCCAAAGGCATGGCATTGCCCGCCTTGGGCTCGCAGATCTCACCGCTCTCTACGGCCTCTCCCACACGGATACCCATCGGCGCTAGAATGTATCGCTTTTCTCCGTCTTCGTACTGCACCAGCGAGATGAAGCAGGTTCTGTTGGGGTCGTATTCGACCGTAGCCACTGTCCCGGAGACGCCGTCTTTGTTCCTTTTGAAGTCAATCAGGCGGTAGATACGTCTGGCCCCGCCGCCCCGGAAACGAACGGTTATTTTCCCGTGGTGATTTCGTCCCCCGTGCTTTTTTATTCTCTTACAGAGTGTCTTTTCCGGCCTCGACACCGTCAGCTCCGCGTAGTCGTTTACGGAGCTGTTTCTGCGTCCGGCGCTGGTTGGTTTGTAAATGCGAATACCCATGGCTGTTTATCGTCTCAACGGAGTGCTAGAACTAGAACAAATCAATGTGACCGTCACCCTTCAAATACACAACCGCCTTCTTCCAGGACTTGGTCATGCCCGCCGTGCGTCCCCGTCGCCTGGGCTTACCTTTGTGCATCGCGGTCCGTACCTTGTCGACTTTCACGCCGTAGACCTTTTCAACAGCGCCTTTGATTTGAATCTTATTTGCCTTCTTGTTCACCTCGAAGCTGTACGCCCCCTTGGTATTGGCAAAGTGCATTCCCTGTTCCGTCACCAAGGGCCGTACAATTACATTGTAGTCATTCATAGCTGCGTTCTATCCGTGCCTGATCTTCTGTCTCTTCGGGGTCCACCGCTCACTCACCAGTCAAGCGGAATCCGGGACTTTCCTATCGAGAAACGCCTCAAATGCTTCCTTGGTAAAGAGCATTTTTTCGTGTCCGCAGATACTACCGGCGCTCAAATCCGAGACACGGGTGACGTCAATCCTGCGAAGATTTCGGGCCGATTTATAAATGCTGTCGTCCTGTTCCTTGAGGGCCACCAGGCAGCTCCTCTCAATGCCAAGCTTGCCCAGCATGGTGGCAAAAGCCTTTGTTTTCGGCGTTTCGAACGACAATCCGTCGACCACCACCACCCGCTGGCCTTGAAGCTTGGCGAGCACGGCAGAATCCCGAGCAAGGCGCCTTTGCTTTTTGGGCATGTCCTTTCCGAAGTCTCGACGCACTTTGGCGAACGTAACGCCACCGCCTACCCGCTTGCCCGTTCGGCTGTTGCCCACACGCGCATTACCGGTGCCTTTTTGCCGAAAGAGCTTCCTGCCGGATCCAGACACCATCCCGCGACTCTTGGTGGCCGCTGTACCGACGCGCCTATTGGCGTGGTACATGACGATGGCCTGCTTCAAGAGGGAAAACCTCACTTTTTCACCCAACAGGGCCTCGTCGACACTGATGCTTTCGAGTTCTTGCCCCTCAGGGTTGTGTACAGTCAGCTCAATCATGGCTAGGTTCGATGCTCCAGAAATTCGCCCGACCTACTTGGCGGATTTAACAACGCAGTAACTGCCGGCGGCGCCCGGAACGACACCCTTGACAACCAATAGATTCCGCTCCGGGTCGACAGACAGGAGGGCCAAGTTTTTGCTGGTCACACGAACAGCGCCCATATGCCCCGCCATCCTCTTGCCTTTCTTGGGACCAGGCCCTGTCCCGGCATTGGAGCAGTGACTGGCGATGGAACCTGGGGCTCTGTGTTTGCGTTCGCAACCGTGTGACGCGGGAAAACCACCAAAACCATGCCTCTTCATGACGCCGGCAAAGCCCTTGCCCTTGCTCGTCCCCACGACATCCACCCTCTGAATATCTGAGAAGTCTGCCACGGTCATGGAGTCACCCAGGTTCGCCTCGGGCACCGATTTGTCGGGGAATCGAATCTCTCTCACAAATCGCTTGGGGACAGTGGACGCCTTGTGACTATGCCCTATCATGGGTTTCTTACGCCTGGAGGGCTTCATGTCATCAAAACCGATCTGCACAGCATTGTACCCATCCGATTCGATGCTCTTGATCTGTGTCACGACACAAGGACCCGCCTGAACGACCGTTGCGGGCACAAGCTTCCCCGCCTCGTCGTACACACGCGTCATTCCCACTTTCTTTCCTAACAACATGGCCATGGTTTCGTTACGTCCTTAACATGTAGAGCGCCGGTCCAGGTTAGTTCTTGCCGGTCCCTAAGCCTTTATTTTGACAAAAACGCCCGCCGGCACGACTAGCCGATTCAAGACTTCGGCCGTTCGGGCGTTCGCATCGTGAATGTCGATCAGTCGCTTATGCGTCCTCAACTCAAACTGTTCACGCGATTTTTTATTGACATGCGGACTCTTTAATACCGTATACCGCTCGATACGGGTGGGCAAGGGAATGGGGCCACTGACCCGGGCATTGGTTTTCCGCGCGTGTTCCACGATCTCTTTGGCAGACGCGTCGAGGGTGCGGTGATCATACGCCTCCATCCTGATCCGTATTCTTTCGCTTGCAGACGACATAGGCACTCCTTAAGCAGTGAATTTCTTGACTCATTACCGATTGTTCGTAGCAGCAACCTCTGTCATGAACACGGGGTTGTAACTTCGACCCCTAACACGTCGCCATGACGGAGCCAAAAGCTCCTTACGCTACTCGAAGGCTTAGACAGAATCAACCACAGTAAATAAAAGCTAGTGCCTGATTCTGATTTCGGCGTGGTGCCGCGTGCCCCCACTGTCGGTCGCATACGTCGTCAACTTCAGCGTGTGCGTGGCTCGCGTTCACTCTCGCCAGACCTAAAACCTTGACCTGACTAAGGGACCGGCAAGAAATAATTTGGACCCCAAATTGTCCAACTTACTTCTTGCCGATCCCTAACGCCACTATCTGGTTGTACACTTAACGGGGCTTCGTGACCGTCTGTCGTGTCAGCAAGCCCTTGGTTTTCTTGCACAGACCATGCTCTGTCCCGCCCCGCGCAGACACCATGGGTGTTCCATTTCGGGCGAAAGACGCCGAATTTACCAGACGGGCAATACACTGTCAACAAAATGTTGACAAAAATGTACGAGGCCTCAAAAAGTTTGTGGCGGCGGAGAAACGTGTCGAAATCTTCAAAGAATGATCTGCCGGGCAACCTGTTCAGGCACCTTCTCGTAGGTCGAAGGTTCCATGGTAAAGGTGCCTCGGCCCGCCGTTTGACTGCGCAAGTGGCTGGAATAACCGAACATCTCCACCAGGGGCACATCCGCATCGATAACGCGCATCTCGCCGTGGAGATGACAGTCGGTAATGAGCCCGCGCCGTCCCAGTAGGCTGGCCTGCACTGCCCCGAAATTGGCCTCGGGGGTGGCGACCTGAACCCGCATAACGGGCTCTAGCAAGATCGGCCCGGCCTCTTTGATGGCTTTCTCTATGGAAATGGCCGCAGCCTGCTCAAAAGCCAGATCCGAGGAATCCGCGGAGTGGAAGGATCCGTCGACCAGGGTCACTTTCAAGCCCACAACCGGATAGCCGGCCAGGGTCCCGCAGCCCAACCCTTCCCTCGCCCCTCGTTCGACCGAGCCAAAGTACTCCTTGGGAACGGCACCGGCCGCCAAATCGGTCTCAAACTGCATTCGGTCCCCCAGGCTTCCTTCCACTGGGAGGCAGGGTTCGACCTCGAGAACGACGTGCCCGTACTGACCGTGACCACCCGTCTGACGCACAAACTTCCCTTCGGCCCGGGCGAGTCGTGTAATCGCCTCCTTGTAGGCAACTCTGGGTTTGCCCACACGTACATTGACCCCCATGTTTTTAACCAGTTTGTTCTGCAGCACTTCCAGATGCAACTCGCCCATGCCGCTAATAACGGTCTGTCCAGTCTCGGGATCTGTCTTGTGTTTAAAGGTGGGGTCTTCACGCTGTAATGCGACCAGTGCGTCCGCCAACTTGGCCTTGTCCGCCGCAGATCGAGGTTCAATGGACATGGAAATCACTGTGGCCGGAAAGGAAATGCTGGGCAGCGCCACAGGTTTTTTGGTGTCGCATATCGTATCGCCCGTCAGAGTCTGCTTAAGCCCCACGACGGCGACGATATCCCCCGCCTCTGCGACGTCCACGTTCATTTTCGACGCGGCATGCATCTCGTAGATGCGCGTAATGTTCTCTTTCTTGTCGCGATTGACATTCAACACCCGTGTTCCCGACTTGAGGGTCCCCCGGTAGATCCTCAAGAAACTTAGATCTCCATGCGCGTCGCTGGCAATCTTGAACGCCAAGGCGACTAGGCTTTGCTTGGGATCACACTTGACAATCACCTCTTTGGTCTGGTCATGACCCGCATGTCCTATGGTCTCCGGCCGGTCTAAAGGGGAGGGGAGATAGGATACGACACCATCTAGGAGTTTTTGCACCCCAATATATCTCAGTGCCGACCCCACCAAGACGGGGTGTACCTTGTTACTCAGGGTTCCGGCCCGTATCGCCCGATACAGCAATTCCTCCTCTACCGGTTCATCTTCCAGAAAGCAATCCATCAAGGCATCATCAAAGTCTGCGACGGACTCAATCATCCTGTTCCGCCAAAGGTGGGCCTCGTCCACAAGGTGATCGGGGAGGCTCTCTTCGCGGATTTTCGCGCCCATGTGAGCCGCCTCGAAGAAAAAGGCCTTCATCTTGATAAGATCAATGATCCCCAAGAAAGAATCCGCGGCGCCGATGGGAATTTGGAGCGGGACCGGATTGGCGAGGAGTTTGTTGCGAATGCTCTCCAGGCACATCTCAAAGTCGGCCCCTACTTTGTCCATTTTGTTGATAAAACAGAGACTGGGCAAATCATACCGTTGGCCTTGTCGCCACACGGTTTCACTCTGTGCCTGGACCCCCTCGCTCGCATCGAAGATCGCAACGGCCCCATCAAGCACGCGCAACGACCGCTCCACCTCTGCGGTAAAGTCAATGTGTCCGGGCGTATCGATAAGGTTAATCTCATGATCACGCCAAGGACACTTGGTGGCCGCCGAAGTGATGGTGATGCCCCGTCTCTGTTCTTCTTCCAGGTAATCCATGACGGCCGTTCCGTCGTGGACCTCCCCCATCTTGTACGTCTTGCCCGTGTAGTAGAGGACCCGCTCCGACACCGTTGTCTTACCGGCATCGATGTGGGCCATGATTCCAATATTTCGCGTTTTTTTCAGGTCTTTCATCTTAGGGTAAAAAAAGCAGCCAAAAAAATACCACGGCTATTTCCTTCGACGGCAAAACAGACGTGGCGGGGTGTGCTGCGGTTGCTACCAGGCAAAGTGGGCAAAGGCCTTGTTCGCGTCCGCCATTCGATGCACATTTTCACGGGTGGTCACGGCGCCGCCTTGTTTGTTGTAGGCATCGAGTAACTCGGTGGCGAGCCTTGCCGACATGGGCTTTCCCTTCTTGCCTCTGGCCGCAGCCAGAATCCAACGGAAGGCCAGAGATTGCTGTCGCTTAGAACGGACTTGGATCGGGACCTGATAGCTGGCGCCGCCGACCCGCTTACTCCGCACTTCCAACATGGGTTTGACGTTCTCAATCGCAGTCTCAAAAAGTTCAAGAGGGGAGACATCTTTGGCCTTGGAACTGGCAATCTCCAACGCGGCGTACACGACGGATTCCGCCGTACTCTTCTTACCGTTCAACATCAGACAGTTAATGAATTTTGAGATTAACTTACTGTTGTACTTGGCGTCGGGCTTTAACTGTTTACTCGATGCCGTAAACTTCTTTGCCATAGCGTCCTCGTCGGTAGCCTTTTCTAGTCCTCTTAAAACTTCGGCCACAATTCGATGTATCTGATTCGACCTAATACTTCCCTAAGTTCAACTTTTTGTCCCATACTTGCTGCGGCCCTGCTTCCGCCCGGACACGCCGGCACAGTCCAGCACGCCACGGATGATGTGGTAGCGGACCCCGGGAAGATCGCGCACACGGCCGCCTCGAATCATCACCGTGCTATGCTCCTGAAGATTATGATCCACACCCGGGATGTAGGCGGTCACTTCTTTGCCGTTGGTCAAGCGGACCCGTGCGATCTTTCTGAGCGCCGAGTTGGGTTTCTTAGGTGTCTGCGTCCTCACGATCAGGCACACACCCCGTTTTTGTGGGCAACCGCTGATGTCTGACACCCTCTTGCGTCCCTTTGACTTCCCCCGGGGCCGCCTGACTAGCTGATTGATTGTTGGCATAATCTTCTGCGTTTCTGGATGGCGACTACTGGCCTGCCGGGATTCACTCTTAACCCAACCCCAGCGCCTGTTTGACAGCGGCGTCGGCCTTTTCCTCGTCGTCTTTGATTTCTCTGACTTCACCGAAGCCCTTGGGCAAGGGTGCTTCCACTAAATGCTTCACCTTCATGTCCAAATAGGGCTTAAAAGCGGTTCCGGCCGGAATAAGGTGACCTAAAATCACATTCTCTTTCAGACCGTGCAGTTGATCCACCTTACCGGCGAGTGAAGCCTCTGTCAATACCTTTGTAGTCTCCTGGAAACTAGCGGCCGAAATGAAACTCTCGGACCAGAGTGAAGCCTTGGTGATCCCTAGCAGCATGGTGTTTGCAATCGCCGGTCTTGGCTTCTTGCCCTTTGCAGGTTCCCCACCAATCGATTCCACTTTCTCGTTGATAGTCGCAAGTTCTCCCTTATCCACAATCATGTCGACCGCCAACCCCTTGCCTTCGTTAAACTCCCGTCCCGTTGCAAACTCGGCGGCGTCACCGACGGATACGATCTTGACGCTCTGCGCCAGCGTCTCATTCTGCTTGCGGAATACGAAACGATCGACCACTTCGCCGGGCAGGTAAGAACTGTCGCCCACGTTCTCTATTTCAACCTTACGCATCATCTGAGAAACGATGATTTCGACGTGCTTGTCGTCGATGTTCACGTTCTGGGAGCGATACACGTTCTGGATTTCACCGACAATGTACCGCTGCAGGACCTCTTCACCCTTGATCCTCAAGATGTCATGCGGGACCAAAGGCCCACCCGTGAGCGGATCACCGGCCTCAACCGTGTCGCCCGCATGGACGTTTAGGTGACGGTCACGCGGTACATGGTGCTCTTTTTCCATCCCGCCCTCGCTTCGCACAAGGATGGTCATTTTGCCCTTCCGTTTGTCACTGAGCAGCTCTACCCGACCGCTGATTTCGGCCATGGCGGACGGATCCTTCGGTTTCCTGGCCTCAAAGACCTCGGTCACCCGGGGAAGACCGCCTGTGATGTCCTGCGTCCTTCCGGTGGCACGAGGTTGATGCGCCAAGAGTTGACCCGCATGGACACCCTGGCCTTCCTTGACTTCAATACGAGCCCCAGCCGGCAGATAGTGGACGTCCAATATCTTTCCGGCGTCGTCCTCAATAATGATTTGCGGATGTTTGTCCCCCTTGTGCTCGATGATGATGGGTTTTTCCAGAACCTTCCCGTCGACGTTTCCGCCGCCTCGAATCTTCTGTTCCTCGATTTGGTAGGTCTCCCCCTCGACAATGTCCACGTACCGGATCTGCCCGGTCACTTCTGCCAGAATGGGGACTCTATGTGGATCCCAGCTAAAGAGAAGATCCCCCTCTTCGACTTTGGCACCGTCACCAATTTCCAGGATGCCGCCGTAGGGAACCTTGTATTTTGCCACTTCCCTTGCCTTGGCATCCAGGATATGCAATTCCCCATTGCGTTTGAGGGCGATATCAATTGTCCCGCCGTCTTCGTTCTGATAGGAAACCACATTCATGTCGTGGTACTGTACGCGACCCGCGCGGGTGGCGACCTGTTCACGCTCCAAAATAGAGTGACTCGCCACACCTCCCGTATGGAATGTTCGCAAGGTGAGTTGCGTCCCTGGTTCGCCAATGGATTGAGCCGCCACAATGCCAACCGCCGACCCTTCTTCCACCAATTTTCCCCGACTAAGGTCCCAACCGTAGCATTTAGCACAGATACCGAAGGCACTATCACAGGTTAAAGCACTTCGTACACGAATGGTGTCCAGACCGAACGCTTCAATCTTGGCCACCGCCGCCAGCGTGATAACCTCGTTCTCACGAACGATCATTTCGTCCGTAATCGGATTGCGAATATTGTCACGGGCAGTGCGGCCTACAATCAACATGGACAGGGGTACATTGACTTCCTCACCGTGACTCACAATGGTCTTGGTGATGCCCTGGAGCGTGCCGCAATCGTGCTCAAGAATGATCACGTTCTGAGCAACATCAATAAGCTTCCGGGTCAGGTATCCGGAGTTCGCGGTCTTCAACGCAGTGTCCGCCAGTCCTTTGCGGGCGCCATGGGTCGAACTAAAGTATTCAAGAACCGTAAGCCCCTCTCGAAAATTGGACTTGATCGGTGTTTCGATAATATCACCGCTCGGCTTGGCCATCAAGGCACGCATCCCTGCCAACTGCTGGATCTGATCGACACTACCACGAGCGCCGGAATCGCTCATCAAATAGATGGGGTTCAAATAGGGCGTGCCATCTTCGAGCTTGTCCTCTTTGAGCCCCCGAACCATTTCCGTGGTAACGGCAACCCGCGCATGGGTCCAGGCATCAATCACCTGGTTGTATCGTTCCCGCTCCGTGAGAACGCCCTCATTGTAGCTCCTCCAGATATCGCCGACTTTCTTTTCGGTCTCAGTGATTATCTCCGCCTTCTTTTCGGGAATCTTCAGATCCGTCAACCCAAAGCTCAGCCCGGCGAGTGCCGCATGCTTGAAGCCGATATCCTTAATCCGATCGAGGAGATCGATCGTCTCTGCCGCACCGGCATATTTAAAACAGTCGCTGATCACTTGACTCAACTCTCTCTTGGACAAACCCAAATTGTAGAAGGGCATCTTGGAGGATATGATGTCATCGAAAATACAGCGCCCGACGGTCGTCTTTACGATTTGGGTCTGCGAGTTGCCTCGGGCCAAGTGCTCAACCAGCCCTTTCTTGGTGAAGACGGGCCGGCGGGGCATTCGGACATAGATGGACTCGTGCAAATCAATGACCCCTGTATCATAGGCCATCATCGCCTCAAACGCGTTACAGTAGGTCGGCAAAGGCAAGTCGGGGTCAAGCTGCTGCTCGGGAGAGAATCTAAAGTCATCGAGTGCGATGGTCAGGTAATAGCACCCCATCACCATGTCTTGAGACGGTCCCACCATGGGCGACCCATCGGAGGGACTAAACACGTTTCCGGTGGTCATCATCAGAACATGAGTTTCGGCCTGTGCTTCCACACTCAAGGGTAGATGCACCGCCATCTGGTCACCATCAAAGTCCGCGTTGAATCCTTTGCACGCGAGGGGGTGCAACATGATTGCATTGCCTTCGACGAGTACCGGCTCGAATGCTTGGATGCCCATGCGATGCAGCGTCGGCGCCCTGTTGAGTAACACCGGATGCTGGTGGATCACCTCTTCAAGGATATCCCACACCTGTTCATCACGACGCTCAATCATGCGCTTGGCACTCTTGATGGTGTCTGCATAGCCATGCAGCTTGAGCTGTCGAATGATAAAGGGCTGGTAGAGTTCCAAGGCGATTTTTTTCGGCAAGCCACATTGGTACAGCTTTAGCTTGGGCCCCACGACGATGACCGAACGCGCCGAGTAATCCACCCGCTTGCCCAGCAGGTTTTCACGGAAGCGCCCTTGCTTGCCTTTGATCATGTCTGTGAGAGATTTGAGGGGTCTGTTGTTGCTCCCCAGCACCGGACGACGACAACGACTGTTGTCCAGTAGTGAATCGACCGCCTGCTGGAGCATGCGCTTTTCGTTACGGATGATTACTTCCGGCGCATTGAGGTCAATCAGCTTTTTCAGCCGGTTGTTTCGGTTGATGATGCGTCGGTACAAGTCATTGAGGTCACTGGTGGCGAAATTGTCCCGTTCCAACAAGACCAGAGGACGCAGATCCGGGGGGATCACGGGAATGACTTCCTGGACGATCCAGGCGGGCTTGTTCTGACTGTTCTTGATCTCATTGATCGTCTTGAGACGCTTGGTCAGATCTTTGATCTTCTGCTGACTTCTTGTCTGCGTAATGGCCTCCCGCAACTCGATGCTCAGCTGATCTAGATCGAGGTTTTCCAGAAGAATTTTTATCGCCTCCGCACCCATGTGCGCCTTGAACGCGCCTCCATACTTAGTGCTCGCATCACGAAACTCCTCCTCCGTCAATAGCTGCCCGAGCTCCAACGGGCTCTCTCCGGGGTCGGTCACTGCGTAGTCCTGGAAGTAGACGATCTTCTCCAAGTCCGAAGCCTTCATCCCCAGGACATTGCCAAGTCTGTTGGGGATGGCCTTGAAGAACCAGATATGGACCACCGGGGCGGCAAGATTGATGTGGCCCATTCTCTTTCGTCGCACACGACTGTGGGTCACTTTCACGCCGCACCGATCGCAGATAATGCCCTTGAACTTGGTGCCCTTGTATTTACCGCAAGAGCACTCCCAATCCCGTTCAGGCCCAAAAATGCGCTCGCAAAACAACCCGTCCTTTTCAGGCCGGTAGGTACGGTAATTGATGGTCTCCGGCTTGCGGACCTCGCCGAAAGACCAACTGCGAACATCGTTGGGACTGGCCAACATGATTTTGACCGAACCATAATCGTTAATGCGATCGTAAATATTCCCTGCCATATCAGGCCCCTTACAAGCGAATCAGTCAAAAAAATGGGTCGGACCTAAAGACCGGTCCTGCCAAGCCTTTTCTTTTCCATCACGATATTGAGTCCCAAGCCCCTGATTTCATTGCACAGCACGTCAAAGGAGAGGGGAGTGCCGGCCTCCAGGGAGTTCTTGCCCTTCACCATCGATTCGTAGATCTTCGTACGCCCCTCCACATCATCACTCTTCACGGTCAACATCTCCTGAAGTGTGAAGGCGGCGCCATATCCCTCCAACGCCCAGACTTCCATCTCGCCGAACCTCTGCCCCCCCGTTCTGGCCTTGCCCCCCAAGGGTTGCTGGGTGATGAGGCTATAAGGTCCGGTCGCTCGGGCGTGAATCTTGTCATCCACCAAATGGTGTAGTTTCATCATATACATGTAGCCGATGGTGGTCGTCTGATCCAGCGGCTCGCCGGTACGACCATCGTAGAGCTGCGTCTTCAAGGTATCCGGCACCTGTACCGCGAAGTCGTCGACCGCGGGCGGTTCGCCTCGGGCCTCCAGATCTTCCTTGCGTTTCGCCATGAAGACATTGGCCTCTTCGTTAAGCCTGAAGATATCCTCTTCTGCAGCGCCATCAAACACAGGTGTCACGGCCGTGAATCCCAACACCTTGCCAACCCAACCCAGGTGTGTTTCCAATATCTGCCCAACATTCATTCGACTCGGCACGCCCAGAGGATTCAACAGAATATCGAGCGGCGTGCCGTCTTCAAGGAAGGGCATATCCTCTTCGGGCATGATTTTGGCGATCACGCCCTTGTTGCCGTGACGCCCGGCCATCTTGTCACCGATAGACAACATGCGCTTGATGGCCACATAGATCTTGACCATCTGCAGGACACCGCTCGCGAGTTCGTTGCCATGCTTGATTCGTTCGGCTCGACGATCTGTCTCCTCTTGAATATCGACGATCCTGGCCCAAAACCCCTTGACAATGCCTTCGACCTCACGTCGAGCGGCGGCCGGCTTGACCCATTTCAGGTCAAAGTTCTCGATTTGTTCATAGACCACCTCATCATCGCTGCTGGCACCCACCTTTTGGCGCGTTGACGGGTCTATCACTTCGACGTCTACCGTTTCGTGGATCGTGGCAATCATCTGGCGAAAAATAGCGCACTCTTTCCCATGCATCTCGGTCTGAAAGGCCTTGATCTCCTCCTGCAGCACCGCCTTCTGCTCGGGAGTCCCTGCCCCTCGTCTCGTGAAGAGTTCGGTCTTGATGACGACACCCTCGTACCCACTGGGGAGGTCAAGGGAGTCGTTTTTCACATCTTCGCCCGCCCGACCAAAGATGGCATGTAGCAGCTTCTCCTCAGGAGTGAGTTCTACCTTGCTCTTGGGGACAACCTTTCCGACCAGAATATCGCCATGGCAGACGCGCGTTCCCTCCCGCACAATACCATTTTCGTCCAGGTTCCCCAGGGCCTTCTCACTGACGTTGGGAATATCTCGGGTGAACTCTTCTTTGCCCAAACGGGTTTCACGAACCTCACAGGTAAATTCATCGATATGGATGCTGGTGAAACTGTCATTCTTGCAGAGGCGCTCACTGATAATCATCGCGTCCTCAAAGTTGTAGCCATCGAAGGAGACAAACCCAACCAGAATGTTGCGGCCCAGTGCCAAGACCCCGTTGTCCATACCACCGCCGTCGGCAATCACCTGCCTCGCCTCCACCTCTTCACCGAGAGATACGATGGGCTTTTGGTTCAGGCAGGTGCGTTCGTTCAGCCCCACGAACTTTTCGAGCAGGTAGACGTCAGTGTGATTGATCTCGATGCTCAAAGCGTCCACACTGGTCACCACGCCGTCGTTCTTGGCGCGAACGACCATACTGGAGTGTTTACCGATCACCTCTTCCATACCTGTGCCCACCAGCGGGGCCTCGGTCCGCAGCAACGGCACCGCCTGACGCTGCATGTTGGATCCCATGAGCGCCCTGTTGGCATCGTCATGCTCCAGAAAAGGAATCAGCGAGGCTGAGACGCCCACAATCTGCTTAGCAGACACATCCAGATAGCCCACCTCCTCACGTGGCACGTGGGACAACTCTCCTTCTTTGCGGGCGAGGACCATACCTTGCTTAAGTTCCATTTTCTCCGGATCCATGGCGCTGGGCGGTGCAAAGATCTCTCGCATTTCCTCGTCGGCCCGTAGGTAAACCACCTGGTCCGTGACCTTGCCCTTCGTCACCTTCCGATAGGGTGTCAGCAGGAATCCATATTCGTCGATCTCACTAAAAATCGCCAAGGAGGAAATGAGACCAATATTCGTTCCTTCCGGTGTCTCAATGGGGCAGATCCTGCCATAGTGACTGATGTGCACGTCCCGCACCTCGAAACCGGCTCGCCGCCGGTTCAACCCGCCCGGGCCCAATGCGGACAGACGCCGTTCGTGCGTTAGTTGGCTAAGGGCATTGGTTTGGTCGACGACCTGGCTTAGCTCCCCACGGCCGAAGAAATAGTTGATGCTGCTCGCGACACTCTTCGAATTGATCAAGTCTGCGATACGTATCTTGTACTCGGCATCCCGTTTCATGCTCATGCGCTCTTGGACCGTCTTGCGCAGTTTCAGGAGCCCCTTGCGTATCTCATCGCCGGCCAACTCGTCAATCGTCCTCACCCGTCTGTTGCCCAGATGGTCGATATCATCCACCTCGCCTCGGTTGTTGCGGAGATCCAGGATGTATTTGACCGAGTTCAGAAAGTCCTCCGGTCTGAGCGTCATTTCACCTTCGTCGACCTTTTGACCAAACTTCCGATTTAGCCGAAATCGGCCTACCTTTCCCAAGCGATACCGGTTGGAGTCAAAAAACTTTTCCGCAAAGAAGGCCTTGGCCTTCTCAGCATTGGGGGGATTGCCGGGCCGCAACCGCATATAAAACTTCAGCGCGGCCTTTTCGTGGCTATCGCAGTCGTCCACCGCCAAGGTGTTGAGAATGATGGCGTCCTTCACTTCCGTGATGACCTCGAGAGACTTAATCCCGCTCTGCCGGACGACGTCAACCTTGTCGGCCAACTGGGCCCCGGCCTGCACGATGATTTCACCTGTTTCGGTATCGACGACAGGGCCCACCGTCCACATGGCGGGTGTCAGCTTACTCACGTTGACCTTTTTCGTGGGATAGAACAGCCTGATAAGCGCCTCGGTCGTGCCAAACTCAGGCTCAATGGCCCGCAGAAAAACGGTGGCTGGGATCTTACTCGACTGGTCAATCTTGACGACCATGATGTCCTTCTGAGTCACGCCGATTTCAATCCAGCTACCGCGTTCCGGGATGATCCTGCCGCCGTGCAGAACACGGTCACCTTCTTTACTCTCGATGAGGAAATCGACACCCGGGCTCCGGTGCAACTGACTGACAATGACCCGAACGGCACCATTGATGATAAACTCACCACCGCCGATCATCACAGGGATTTCACCCAGATAAATCGCTTGTTCCGCCATATCCTCACCCTCACCGCTCTTAAGGCGACAGGCAAGCTTCAATGGATAGGCGTAGGTGAGCCGAAGCTGCCGACATTCCTTGGGGGTATAGTGAGGTTTCTCCAATTCATAGTAGAGATACTCGAGCTTCAACTTCTTGTCATAGCTCTCTATCGGGAAGATTTCCCGAAACAGCATCTCCAACCCCTTGTCCTCCCTTGCCTCAGGCGGGTCATTCAACTGTATGAACTTGTCAAAACTAGCTCTCTGAACTGCGACGAGGTTTGGCACTTCAACTGCGTCCGGCACTTTTCCGAAATGCCTCACATTCTTAGAAACCATCTGATACTCCCAGCATCAACTCACTTCATGTTTGACACATTCCCGTAGTCAAAACATCAGTCCCAGCAACAATGCCTGGCGCAACACCGCTGCTTAAGCCAATTCTACCGTCGCACCCACCGCCTCAAGCTGTTTCTGGACAGTCTCCGCATCCTCTTTGCTTAGACCTTCCTTAACGGGTTTCGGCAAAGTATCCACGAGGTCTTTGGCCTCTTTAAGACCGAGCCCGGTGAGCGCCCTGACTTCTTTAATGACCTGAATCTTCTTATCCCCAAACTCTTTCATGACGACATCAAAACTGGTCTGCTCTTCGACCTCTTCAGCATCCCCTCCCGCTGCGCCCGGAGCGGCCATGACCACAGCGCCCCCGGAAGCCGCCTCGATCCCATGCTCGTCTTTGAGATACCCCACTAGCTCGTTGGCCTGCATCAGCGTCAGTCCCACGATCTTGTCGCCTAGTTGCTTGATTTCGTCACTGACCGTTTTTTCTTCATCCGACATGCTATGGTACTCCTCTTACTAGTCGCCTGTGGGTAGCCGGGACTCCACCGTCCTGTTTAACCCGATGACCGGGACAGCCGCACAAGCCATGAGTAAAATTGATTGTCTCGATATGAAACGAGTCTATGGGTGAACTAGGCAGCGTTCTTCTCTGCTTTTTCAATAATCGCCTTCACACAACCCGAAATTTGCGATCCTTGACTGGAGATGGTCGCGGCCAGACGCGATGCCGGTGAGGTAATCACCCCGGCCATCTGCGACTGTAACTCTTTCAGTGTGGGCATCTTGGACAGGTCGACAGCCGCTGCAGCATCCAAGACAGTGCCATCCACAAAAGCACCCTTAAGCTCGAGCGTTTTGACTTTCTTGGTCCAGCCCACCAGTTCCTTTGCGGCATCGACGATGCTGTCCCCGCCAATGGCCACGGCGCACGGCCCGGCAAACAGGCTCCCCGCGCTGTCCAGGTTTTGGTTGCGCAAAGCCCGCTTGAACAACGAATTCTTCACGACGAACATCTGAACGCCCTTCTGCTTCAGATCCCCCCGCATGGCATTGTTGTCAACCCCTCCCACGCCCATCAAACTCACGACCAGAAATTCCTTGACCTTCCCGTCTGAAACCTTCTGCTCCAACTCACCCTGAATCAACTCTTTTATATACGTGCTCATATTCTATCACCTGCAGATTTCACGACTAATGGATTTCTCGGACATTGAAGCCCTTTTTCCTTACGGCCGAGGTAATGACGGAGGTCCGGCGTTCGCCCTAGACGTCGACTTGAACACTCGGGCTCATCGTAGCGGAGAGGGATACTTTCTTTACGTAGGTCCCCTTCGCCCCGGAGGGTTTCGACTTAATTATGTGAGCCACGAACGCCTCGATGTTTTCTATTAGTTTAGCGCTTTCAAAACTCTGCTTTCCGACCAGCACATGGACATTCCCGCCGGCATCGTTTCGGAATTCCACCTTACCGGCGGTGAATTCGCCGACCGCCTTGGTCACATCCTGTGTCACTGTACCGTTCTTCGGTGAGGGCATCTTTCCTTGGGGCCCCAACACCCGACCCAACTTCCCAACCTTTCCCATCACCCTAGGCGATGCGATGGCCACATCAAAATCCAGCCAGCCATCGCTGACTTTTTTAACCAAGTCATCCAACCCAGCTTCGACCGCCCCCGCTTTCTTGGCCTCTTCCGCGTCCCCATCCTCACAGAACGCAATCACTGTCCTCTTTTTGCCCGTGCCATGTGGAAGCGAGATGGCGCCCCGCACCAACTGCTCGGCTTGCTTCGAATCGATCCCCAAATGTAAGACCAAATCAACCGTTTGGTCAAATTTAGTGCTCGTAAAGGATTTTATTTTGTCCACGGCGTCCTTGACACTCAGATCGCCCGGGCTCACCGTCGCAGCCTCTTTCCGGTATCGCTTACTTTGCATGCCCATAGTCCATCTCGATCTTTTGATTTCGACTCGTTCAGTCAACTATTCTACGTCCACCTACTCTATGTCGATCCCCATGCTGCGAGCCGTACCCCGGATGATCATTTCTGCCTTGTCAAGATCATGGGCATTTAGGTCTTCAAACTTGGTCTCGGCTATTTTTCGTACCTGGGCGCCTGTCACTTTTCCAACCTTTTCTTTGTTGGGAACGCCGCTACCCTTCGCCACATCTGCGGCCTGCTTGAGGAGCACTGAGGCAGGCGGACTCTTCACCACAAAGGTGAAGCTTTTATCACGATAGACGCTAATGACCACCGGTACTGTCGTCCCATTCATTTCTTTGGTCTTCTCGTTGAATTGGGACACGAACTGACCGATGTTGACGCCATGCTGGCCTAAGGCCGGGCCAATGGGGGGCGCCGGCGTTGCCTTTCCGCCTGATGCCTGTAATTTGATAATTTTGATAATCTCTTTGGCCATTGTCTACTTTCGTATTCGTCCGAACTGTCTCGGGTCACTTCTAATAAACAAGCGCTAGGTCTTTTCAATTTGCCAGTACTCGATGTCGAGCGGTGTACTCCGCCCGAAGACGGTGACTATCACCTTGACGATGCCGCGATTCGGGTCAATCGAGTCCACGACCCCCTCGAAGTTTTCAAAGGCCCCTTCGCGGATTTTGATCTGATCGCCCTTCTCAAACTCTACCTTGATGCTCGGTGCTTCCTCAGGCTTATCGGAATCGAGCATCATCTTGGCAACATCGGTGTCACGCATCGCCGTGGGCATGCCTTCGGTCCCGATGAAGTCACCGACCCCCGTGGTCTCCTTAATCAGGAACCAGGCATCATCGGGCACTTTCCCCTCATCCGTCGCCTCCATCTCCATGAAAACATAGCCCGGATAGAGTTTTCGCTTATGCACACTCTGCTTGCCCGCCCGTATCCTTTTTACCCGCTCCGTCGGGACCTCAATTCGACCAATGACCTCCTGAAGGCAGTCTCTGTCAACCTTCAGGGCCAATGCATCCCTGACTTGCATTTCTCTGTTCGAAGCGACTCGCAGAACATACCATTGCAT
The DNA here is from genome assembly GCA_022563885.1 of Planctomycetota bacterium. GTDB lineage: Bacteria > Planctomycetota > Phycisphaerae > Sedimentisphaerales > Anaerobacaceae > JAIPFM01. The sequence goes on from JADFMM010000009.1 coordinate 33,927, forward strand.
GGCCAGACCCGCTAAACCCTAGTAACCTGCCCTGTTCACGTTAACACCCATGTTGACGCACGCCATCACGACTCTAACAACCAGGAGAACAGTGTACGGAATAACAGATCTGTCGTTCCCAATAGAGCCGCCATAAAGACAAGGACTACGATGACAACGATCGTAGAAGCCACTATCTCCTCCCGGGTCGACCAGTTGACCTTCTTCATTTCGCTCTCGGCCGAGATCATGAAATCGGCCAGCGAAGGTTTATTGGCCAGCCAAAACAAGAGCGCCGCGATGGCACCGAAGACGAACACCGGCACGAGCATCTGTACCACTAGGTTCTCGACCGTAGAACTGAGCTTCAGGAAGAGGCGGTAGCATCCAAACGCCGAAATCGTTCCCAGCGCAAATCCACTCCATAGCCGAGTGTTTTTCCCCTGTCCGCGTTTGTAAATCTCAATGGCCATAGTCCTAAAGCGTCCTACAAACTGGTGCCGTGACGACCGTGCTAACGTTCCGGATGTCTTGGTTCTAATCAGGCCAGGGAGGAATTGAACCCCCAACCTTCGGTTTTGGAGACCGACGCTCTGCCAATTGAGCTACTGGCCTAATCCGCCCACCTACTGTGAAGATTAGATTCTGCGGCTCACTTACGCCTAATCTTGTGTGACGTATGCTTCCGTTCGGTCTTGCAGAACTTCATCAGTGTGATCTTGGGCGTTCCCTCGCGAACGCTGACGCTGGTGCGATAGTTACGGTTCTTACACTCGCTGCACTCGAGCCACACATACTCGCGTTTGCTCTTCTTCTTAGCCATGCCGTTTCCACTCGCTGAGATGGAGCACCACAGGTGGCCCCGCCACACCGGACACCCTGGCATCTCAATTGATTAAGTCGTACCTGTGCCTCGTTACTGTGCGGATTGCCTATTCAATCACTTTGGTGACAACGCCGGAGCCCACCGTTCGTCCGCCTTCACGGATGGCGAATCGAAGCCCCTCTTCCATGGCAATAGGCGCAATAATCTCAACGTCCATGGTCACATTATCACCTGGCATACACATCTCTGCCTTACCCCCGTCGATCCCCATCAGGGCATGTACATCGCCCGTAATGTCCGTTGTTCGGAAGTAGAATTGCGGCTTGTAACCGGCAAAAAACGGCGTATGACGCCCCCCCTCTTCCTTGGTCAAGACATAGACTTCGGCGTGAAACTTGGTGTGAGGGGTAATACTGCCGGGCTTGGCGATCACCTGGCCTCTTTCCAGATCCTTCTTCTCGACGCCTCGCAGCAGCAACCCCACATTGTCACCTGCCTGCCCCTCATCGAGCGTCTTGTTGAACATCTCGACGCCGGTACAGGTGGTCTTACGCACCTCATGGGACAACCCAACGATTTCAACCTCATCCCCCGTGTGGACAATCCCACGCTCACAACGACCGGTACCGACGGTCCCACGCCCTTTGATGCTAAAGACATCTTCGACGGGCATCAAGAAGGGCAGATCCACCGCGCGCTCCGGCATGGGGAAGTAGTCATCGACCACCTTCATCAATTCGTCGATGCAGGCACACTTGGCATCATCCTTGCCCTCACACTCCATCGCGGCCAATGCGGAACCTTGAATGACGGGAACGTCGTCGCCGGGGAAGTCATACTTGCTCAGCAACTCTCTAATTTCAAGGTCGACCAACTCGATCAACTCCGGGTCGTCCACTTGGTCCACCTTGTTCATGAAGACGCAGATATGAGGTACGTTGACCTGGCGTGCGAGCAAGATGTGCTCGCGGGTCTGCGGCATGGGGCCGTCGCTCGCCGCCACGACCAGGATCGCCCCATCCATCTGAGCCGCCCCCGTAATCATGTTCTTGATGTAGTCGGCATGGCCGGGGCAGTCCACGTGCGCGTAATGCCGCTTCTCAGTTTCGTACTCCACATGGGCCGTATTGATCGTGATCCCACGCTCCTTCTCTTCGGGGGCATTGTCAATCTCCTCAAACGTCTTCGCCTTACCCCCCAATTTATGGGCAAGACGCATGGTAATGGCGGCCGTCAAAGTCGTTTTTCCATGGTCGATATGACCGATAGTTCCAACATTGATATGTGGTTTTGTTCTCTCAAATACTGCCTTAGCCATCTCTAACTAAACCTCCAATGCTTTAGTTCGGCGATGATTAACCGGATTAACGGCACTCACCTCACTAATTCTATTGGTTTCCAAGATTAAGGTTTCCCAAAATTGGGGTCTGTATTCACTTACTCGATACCGTTCAAACTCGTGAAGCGGATCCACTGAGCCAATTTTCAATACATCACAACCAAGCTGCTGATGGGATTCGGACCCATGACCTCGTCCTTACCAAGGACGCGCTCTACCAACTGAGCCACAGCAGCACTCAATGGGCTTCGCCCAAAATTGTAGATCGGAGCAGACATCAAAAAACAGACTCTATCTGCTTATTATGTGTGCCCCTCAGCGTGCCTTTAGCACACTTCGTAGCTGCCTAAGCCCTGTCTAGGCTGCAGTGTAGTCGAGGCAGGATACAGGAACGGTTATCAGAATTCAAACAGAAAAAAAAGAAATAGATGCAAAAAAACAGTCGCGGAATCAAGTCCCCCCGGGCGGTCGTCAGAGGCCTGGTCCTTCAGTGGATCCATCGGCTTCCTTCTCCACGGCACCATTAGCGGGGGGCAGCCAGCGTTTCTTTTGCGCGTCCCAGACGGGTCGTTCCTCGGAAACGGTCACCCTTGCGACCACGACGCCGACCGTTTCTGCGAATCGTCCATCCGGGCCGGATTGTGAGGAAAAGCCGCTCAAGACCCCGGCAATCGAGCCGTTCGGGGGCAGGTCGCCCTTGATCAGGAGGTTCTGGAGAATGCCCACCGATGCGTCCACTCGCCCCAAACGAATGTAAATACCGAAGAGGGTTGCGCTGTCCTCATCACCCCATTCCGCTGGTGTCAAGTCGACCAGTTTCTCCCAATAGGCTACTTGGTCTGTAAGGGACCCACCCCTACTCAACAGTATCGTCCACTCTCGATAGATTCTCTGGAGGAACTCGCGACGGCCTTCGGCCATACGCTCGGCCTGTTCCAACAGACTCCTCCATTGTGAATCAGAGAGTTTTTTCTGGTTTCGGGTAGCGAGCAACTCTGCGAACCACTGATCTTCCAACAAGGCCGCGTCGGACCTCGAAATGATGGTCAAGAGCGTCCTGAACGCGGCTTCCGCCTCCCCGTTCGTGCCTAACTTAGGAATCAACCAGGCGACATCCTCCGGACCACCCAACTCTTCCGCCAGCGCGATGAGACGGCCTCTGATCTTGGCACTGCTGTCGTTCGCGAAGTCGCTGCGCAGACGCCGGAGTGTGTTCTCCCTATCGATGTTCACGAGCCCCTCAATCGCCTCTTCTCTTACGCGGTCACTTTTATCCTGGAGAGCGTCCACAAACATCTGACGAAACTGCAAACGGGCCCCCTGCCTGCAAGCACTGCGGTTCACACACAGGCCGGCCATGGTCCTTAACAGATCCCCGCGCAGGGTACTGTCACCGGCGGCCTCTCGCTCGCACCTGGCCCTGAGCAATTTCAGGTATTCGTCTGTTTCTTGAGGGGCCAAGCCATTCTGCTCCATGAGCTTGCCGATGAGGTCCGCACCTCTGATCGCCCGGGCAGCGTCAGGCGCATCCAGATATTTCGCGGCCCACTCGAGGGTTTCCTTCTTGATCCCAGGCGGGATGCCATCGCGAAGCAGCGCCGACTTGCACGCCGCACCCAGCGCCACGAATATCTCCGTTTTCACCTCGGCATCCGACTCTACCTGCAACTGATCCAGCAGACTACGCGCAGATTCGATATGCCCACTATAGGAGAGCTGTTTCGCCGCAGCCAAACGTACAGACCGGTCGCCATCCGCGACCAGGCCCACTAGTACGGGCACGATCGTGTCCGGCGGCGTCGTACCCGGCCCGAGGCGCCATTGGTAGACCTTGTCCAGGGCCCACAACTTACGTTCCGAGTGGGGCGACTGCATGTGCCCCGTAAGGAAGGTGCTGCGAACACCGTCGTCTGATATGGTGGCGTAGAGAGCGTCCAGGGTCTGCAGGTATAGGCCCCGCCACAGGGCCGTCTGCGCGGCCTCTTGTTTCAGATTGCCTTGCAATCGCACCAGCCAGTCGCGGTGGAACTCATCGCTGCTCTTGTTCTGGAGGTCCTCGGCCACGGGAATGCCGATGGACTGCAATATGGACTGAGCGGCGGCGGAGATCTGCGGACTCGGGTCATCTAGCATCGCGACCAGCATAATGGCTGCCCCTTTGTCGGGTCGCATTCCTAGGGCTTCCAGCACGTTCAGTCGTATGCCCTGATCCAGTGATTCATCCCGAACAGCGGTCTCCAACGCGCCCCCGACCTGCTGGTACTCGTAGATGAGCAACGCATCCGCAGCCAGAAGCGACACATCAGAGTTGGCGTCCTTGACCGCTTCGATCAGGGACATCAGAAAATCTCCCTTTTCCGGAAGAGACTCCACATGGGCTCTGGTCTGACTTATTGCCTTGCACACGGCTCCATAGGCAGCGACATGCTCACGTTTTTCCAATGCTTCCAGCAAGATCCGCCTTGCCAGGGGATCGGGGCTGAATAGCAAGAGGTTGGCCGTCTTGACGCGAATGTCTTCTTTCGGGTCGTTGTACAGCGAGTTCTTGTTGAGTTCCAATTGCTTTGAGAGCTGCGTTTCCGCCGGTGTAACAGGGACGGCAGCGACCGCTGTCTCACCCTGGCCAAGACCGGCAGGCACGGGGAGAGCAAGGAGAAAGAATGCTAATATGAAGATAGGTAAAAACGCGCGCATTCGACATGGCCCAGGACAACACGTCCAAACAGTTGCTTCCCTTGATATTAATCCTATTACCGGGGTTAAGTCAATCGACTACCTCCCATTTACCCCCGCTAGCAGGACATAAAAATCACATTTTTTGTTATCAGAAACACTAATAGTCAAGTGACCTCACTGACGCGGATGGAACTGCCTGTGGATCTTCCGCAATCTCTCCCCGTCAACATGTGTGTAGATTTGGGTTGAGGCAATGTCAACATGGCCCAGCAACTCCTGGACGCTTCGCAGGTCAGCGCCCCCGCTCAGAAGATGAGTCGCAAAACAGTGCCTCAAGGTGTGCGCCGTCACGTTGCGAGGCATGCCCGCCCTGGCCGCATATTTCTTGACGATTCGCCATATCTCTATACGGCCCAAGGCCCTGCCAGTTCGGCTGAGCAGCAGCTCTGTGCCACTTCGATCGTTCGCCAATTCCGGACGCAGACCTTCCAGATAGGCCTCAGTGCAGGCGATCGCCATTCTCCCCAAAGGAATAACCCTCTCTCTGTTTCCTTTACCGCAACACCTCAGATAGCCAACCCTGAGGTTAACGTCGGAGACACGCAGACCAGAGACCTCTCCGGCCCGCATGCCAGTGGCGTAGAGCAACTCCAGCAGGGCTTTGTCCCGTAGATATAGAGGTTCCTCCTCGCTGGGGGCGTCGAGGAGGCGCAGAACCTGCTGAGGACTACACACTATGGGCAATCGACTCCAAATCTTGGGGCTTTCCAAGAGCTGGCCGTAGTCGTCCTCGATCATGCCTCTGAGTTTCGCATGGCGCAACAGCAGACGGACGACGATCAGGAACCGCTTGATGGTGTTTTCACTCTTCTCACGCTCAGACAGGTCTTTCATGTACGCCTGAATCAGCGTGGGATCAATCTGGGTGATCTCCCGGACTTGACGCTCCGCGCAGAACTCCAGGAATGCCTTCAGATCCCGACCGTAGGCCAAGACCGTATTGACAGACAGGCCCGCCTCCACCGTCAGAAGATTCAAGAACCCTCTTACGATCGTGCCCATCGGCAGGGAGCACAGGCGCCGCATCATGGATTGAACTTGCATGGAAGACATTGAAACTGAAGGCTACTCTCGTACATTGCTCAGACAGGGCCACGTTCGTACTGGGCCTATCGGCAGCTATTCTCGCTGGGCTTTAGGCAGGGAAGGCGGACAAAGGGACACAACCTGGGAAAAACACACGTTACCGCTGCCGAGACGCCTGCCTCGGGACCGAGTCCGGCCTCATGAAACGGCGTGTTCCACCGAAAGATCTCGCTGTCCTGGAGGCTGCCGCGGACCCAAGGTCCGAAAAAAACCGCATGACAGAGCCCCCGACCTCACAGGCTGGGCGATCGTCGGGCGACTGGTTCATGCCTGCGACAATTGGTCCTTGAGACGCTAGGGCGACGCCGATATAATCTCGCACAATCTGAATGAGCGTTATAAAGACTCTGGAACGGACTTGGAGATCTATGAACCATTCGACAGCGTCAAACCTCGGGAGCCGTCTAGCCGTATTGGGCCTCTTCGTGCTTGTTTGCGGCTGTTCCTGCCCGACCACGACCCCTCAACCGACGGAAACACCGAGCTATCAGGTCAAGTTGAGTAAGACGCAAACCTTGCACCTGGCTCGCAACGTCTTGCTGGGTTACCATTTTCGGATCATGAAGGAAGACGCCTCTGCCGGCATCCTGCGCACGTACCCTCTGTCGGGGGCTCAGTTCTTTGAGTTTTGGCGCAGAGACGGACGGGGCAGCTTCAGCGCCCTTGAGTCAAGCCTCCACACTATTCAACGAACCGTGGAAATCACGCTCCGGGAACAGGCAGCGGGCACCGCTTTCAGTTGCGTGGTTCGGGCCGAGCGATTGAGTGTCCCGGGTCATGGCATTGAGAGCGACAGCCAGGCCTATCGGATGCTCTCAGACAGCAGCCGCAGCCTGCAAACACTAAAGCTCACTCCCTACCAGCAGCGGAACATGGAATGGATCGATCTGGGCCTCGACTGGGGCCTTTCTGAACACATCGCGGCGGAGATCGTCAGAAAGGCCGGACGACAGACCGCTCGAGAAGAGGGATCGCTCCACCAGGAAACTCAAGGTTGAATCTGCAGCAGCGCAAGCCGCTGCCGGCAGGAGCACCCCTCATCGATTCCGCCCATTGCGCTAGGGTTCCGAGACTATTTTCACACTCCCCGGCGGACCCAGTGAAGGCATTCTGAAACGATGAGGTGGCAATGAACGTAATGGTATGTGGCGGTGCCGGATACATCGGCAGCAACATGGTGGCATTACTGGCCCGGGAGGGCCACTCGCCCGTGGTGTACGACAATCTCTCCAAGGGTCATCGAGCCGCCATCGGCGCTGCCCGGCTGGTGGAGGGAGACTTGGCGGACTGTGACCGCGTGGTGGAGACCATCACCGCCAACGGCGTTGAAGCCGTCATGCACTTTGCTGCGTTCATCGAAGTGGGAGAGTCCGTGCAGGAGCCATTGCGTTACTACCACAACAACGTGTGCAATACGCATAGCCTGCTGCGAGCCCTGGAAAGGACCGACGTCCGCAAGCTGGTCTTCAGCAGCACGGCCGCTACCTATGGCATGCCGGAAAGTGTCCCCATCCACGAGGATCTTCCCAAGCACCCCGTGAATCCCTATGGCGAGACCAAGTGGGCCTCCGAGAGGATGCTGCACTGGCAATCCCAAACAGGCAAGCTGTCCTATGCGGCGCTACGCTACTTCAACGCCTGCGGAGCCGGCAACGGCGGTCGGCGTGGCGAAGACCATCGGCCTGAAACCCATCTCATTCCATTGATCATCCAGGCGGCCCTGGGTCAACGACCCGACATCAAGATCTTTGGCACCGACTACGAGACACCGGATGGCACCTGCATTCGGGACTACATCCATGTGGAGGACCTCTGCCGAGCCCACCTGTTGGCGCTGGATCATCTCGATTCCGAGCAAGAACTGATCTACAACCTGGGCAACGGCTCCGGCTACTCGGTGAGACAGGTGATCGATACGGTCAAGCGGGTCTCAGGCAAGACCATCCGGGTCACGGAGACCGAACGCCGACCGGGCGACCCCGCCGTCCTCACTGCGGACGCCACGAAGGCCAGGACCGAATTGGGATGGAAGACGGAGTACGCGGCACTCGAACCCATCGTGGCCAGCGCCTGGGAATTCCACTCCCGCCATCCCCGTGGCTACGGCGATGGCGCGGAGGTCCCACTCGCGTGATCGCGTCCATCCCCCTCAGGGGAGCACAGCATGGCTGATCTGCTGATTGGCATCGATTTTGGTGGCACCCACATCAAGGTGGGCTGCTTCGATGAGGCACTCCGTCTGCACAAGCGCGGCTCTGTCGCAACAGAGGTTGACATGGGTCCAACGCTCGTCGTTGACCACATCGTGGGGGCCATCACCGCTCTACTGGATTGCACTGGGCACAAGCTGGGCGACATTCGGGCCGCCGGCATCGGGATTCCCGGCCCTGCGGACTACCAGGCCGGCATCCTCATCAACTCCACCCACATGCCCGGCTTCCGAAACACCCCCCTACGGCAGATGCTCATCGACCGGCTGCACTGCCCCGTCGCATTCAACAGCGACACCAACGTGGCGTGCTTCGGTGAGTTTACGGCGGGGGCCGGAGAAGATGTAGACGACATGGTCTTTTTCACGCTGGGCACCGGGATAGGATGTGGCATCATCTCTCACGGAAAACTGATTCAGGGCGCTACCGGAAGCGCCGCGGGGGTAGGCCACGTCATTGTCTATCCCGAGGGTGAACCCTGCAACTGCGGACAACGGGGGTGTGCAGAGGCCTACGCCTCGGCCGCAAACACGGCCCGACGCGCCAGGGCGGCCATCGAGGCCGGCGCGACCTCCAGCCTGGCCTCACTCGAAGAGATCAGCTGCAAGGACGTGTACCAACATCTGGCCCGAGGCGATGCCTTGGCCCGACGCATCACCGACGACACGGCCGGCGCCCTCGCCCTGCTGTGTGTCAATATGCTCCACGTGACGGACCCGGCTCGCATTGTCTTCGCCGGGGGCATGATCGGTGCCGGCCCCGCCCTGCTCACTCCGATTCGAGAGCGCTTCGACCAACTCATATGGCGTATACGCAGAGAGACGGTAGAGATCGTGTTTGCCTCCCTCGGCCCAGATGCCGGCATCACAGGGGCTGCGGCCATGGCGCGGGAGGCAACGCAGGAGGGACCGAGCTGAACGCCGGTTCTGCCTACATATCGAATGGACAGGCCCCGGGCGATCGCATAGGATATCCGCTGCTATTGACCCCAATCGATGCACGGCCTTTGCCTATCAGTGGTTCGTCCGCCCCCAGACGCCAGGAGCAAGCAGAACATGAAAAGTGGCAGGCAACTGGAGGCATGGTTCGTCACCGGCAGTCAGCATCTCTATGGAGAGGCGACCCTCAAGCAGGCAGCGGAGGATTCGCGAAAGATTGCTCAGGCCCTCTCCCGATCCAAGCACCTGCCGGTCAAGGTCGTGTTCAAGCCGACCTTGACCACCCCTTCCGCCGTCACCGAACTCTGTCGCAAGGCGAACACCTCGGCCCATTGTATCGGTCTGATCTGCTGGATGCACACCTTCAGCCCGGCCAAGATGTGGATCGCCGGCTTGACCGCCCTGAGGAAACCCTTCCTGCACCTGCACACTCAGTTTAATCGTGACATCCCCTGGGATAGGATAGACATGGACTTCATGAATCTGAATCAGTCCGCACACGGCGGACGCGAATTCGGCTTCATCTGTGCACGACTGCGGCGGAACCGCAAGGTCGTGGTAGGGCATTGGCAGGACCCCACCGTCCAGATCGAAATCGGTGTTTGGATCCGTGCCGCCTGCGCCTGGCACGATGCGCAGACCCTCAAGATCGCCCGCTTCGGAGACAACATGCGGGAAGTCGCCGTCACCGAAGGGGACAAGGTCGCGGCACAGACCTGCTTCGGCTACTCGGTGCACGGCTACGGTGTCGGCGACCTGGTCGCCACCGTGAAGCAGGTCACGGACCGTGCCGTCGAAGAACTGGTCAAGACCTATGACACCCGATATCGAGTCGCCCCGGCCGGCCGTAACAGGGACAAGCAGCGGTCCTCCCTGCGCGAGGCTGCCAGGATTGAACTCGGCATGCGGGCCTTCCTGGAAGCCGGTGACTTTGGCGGCTTCACCACCACCTTCGAAGATCTGCACGGCCTCAAACAACTTCCCGGCATTGCCGTCCAGCGTCTGATGGCCGAGGGCTATGGTTTCGGTGCCGAAGGGGACTGGAAGACCGCCGCCCTATTGCGGGCCATGAAAGTCATGGCACAGGGCCTGGACGGCGGGACCAGCTTCATGGAAGACTACACCTACCACCTCGATCCCATCGCACCCAAGGTCTTGGGCGCCCACATGCTAGAGATCTGTCCCTCCATCGCCCAAGGTCAGCCTTCGCTGGAGATCCATCCGCTGGGCATCGGCGGGAAGGCCGATCCGGTCCGACTGGTCTTCAACGCGCCGGATGGCCCGGGCTTAAATGCCTCGATCATCGACATGGGGAACCGATTCCGCATGATCGTCAACACCGTGGATGTCGTCGCGCCCGACGCCGATCTCCCCAAGCTACCCGTGGCCCGGGCGCTGTGGGTCCCTCAACCCAATCTTGCCATTGGAGCGGGGGCATGGATTTACGCCGGAGGCGCCCATCACACCGGCTTTAGCATGGCACTGGGTCCCGAACATCTAGAGGACTTCGCCGAAATGGCCGACATCGAGTTCCTCTTGATCGACGAGGAGACCACGATACGCGGGTTCAAGAAGGAACTCCGTATGAATGAGGCCTATTATCTATCATCCAAGCGGTATTAAAGGCACCACGGTTCGATCAGGTTGAGGGAATCCTCATGCACAGAGCAGAGGTGACAACGAACGTAGGTTTGCTGGTCCTATACGACGGCCAGTGCATGCTCTGTTCCGGATGGGTCACCTTCTTACGAAAGCGTGATCCCAAGGGCATCTTTCGCTTCGCATCGATCCAGTCTGATCAGGGCCAAGCCATCGTTAGCCTGCACGGCCTGGCGGCGGAAACCCTCGATAGCATGGTGACCGTTGCCCACGGCCGGGCCTTCACCAAGTCCTCTGCCGGCCTGCTCTGTCTGCGTCACCTGCCCTTTCCCTGGCCGCTGCTGGGGGTAGCGAGTGTCGTCCCTCGGCCCCTGCGAGACTGCCTCTATGACCTAGTGGCCAAACGTCGACACCGGTGGTTCAAGCGCCGAAGAGACCTTCCTGATGCCGTCAAGACGACTGAGTCTACTTGAGGAACAAGACCATGAGTGACAGTGACAGCAAATCCAAACTTCTGCAGGCCCTGGAGGCAGACAAAAAGGGGCAGTGGGACGAAGCCCACCAAATCGTCCAGTCGATGGAAGAGAAGGACGCCTACTGGATCCATGCCTATCTCCATCGGAAGGAACCCGACATTAGCAACGCATCCTACTGGTACCGGCGCGCAGAAAAGTCCCTGCCCGACACCCCCCTGGATCAGGAATGGCAAGCAATTTACGATGCCATTGCCTGATCCGACTAATGAAAACGTCCGAACGCAAATTGAGATTGATGGAAAAGACCGCGCTGGTCACTGGCGCCGCCAAACGCCTAGGGTCTCAAATTGCCTTGACCTTGGCGGAGGAAGGTGTCCGAGTCATCGTGCACTATCGCAATTCGCGAGACCAGGCCGAAGCGCTCGTGGACCGTCTGAAGCAACGGGCCGGCAGGGCCTGGGCCCTCCAGGCCGACCTGGCGGACGAGGAACAGACCATGGCCCTCATCGACTCGGCACGGGCTCAGGCAGGGCCGATCGACTTCCTGATCAACAACGCCTCGGTATTCGAGGCCGAGACCCTGTGGCAAACGAGCGCTCAGTCTCTCCAGAAAAACATGCAGATCCACGCCTATGCGCCGCTGGAACTGGCCCGACAGTTCGCCAGGCAAAAGCGACCCGGTCAGATCGTCAACATCCTGGACAGTCGCGTTCACGACTACGACAGGGACCACGTGGCCTATCACCTCAGCAAGCGGACGCTACAGTCGCTGACCCGCATGCTGGCGGTCGAACTTGCGCCGACCGTTGTGGTCAATGCCGTCGCCCCGGGCCTGATCTTGCCGCCGGAAGGCGAGGATGCCGACCATCTCGAACGCTTGGCTCACACCAACCCGATGAACTGCTGGGGCCATCCCCGAGATGTGGCCGACGCCGTCTGCTTCCTCTTACAGACGCGCTTCACCACGGGACAGACCCTCTACGTGGACGGCGGGCGCAACCTGCGGGGCAAGATGTATGAATAGCCAAGTCTGGGAGCCTGTCGAAGAATTCGATCTGGCTTCGAGCGGCCCTTTTTCCGCCTGGCTGCATCCGGCTGCATCGACGATAGAACCAACATCGCCTGCTTCGCCGTCTTTGCCAGGCGAAAAAATGGCTCGCTCTCGGGCCGACGACGGAATTCTCCGACAGGCTCCTGGGAGAGGTGGAATGTGTCCCGCTCGGGCTTTGGGACGGCGAATACTCCGTCGGAAAGAGGGGGGGCGGGAGTCAGAATTCCGACGCGTGCTTGCCGGTCCCCATGGGTTTTCCCAGCAGATCGACCAGGTCTCGGACCTTTTCCTTCAAGAGGTCGGAATCCTTGGCTTCCACGTTGACGCGCAGGACGGGCTCGCTGTTGCTGGATCGACAGTTGAACCACCAGTTCTTGTAATCAATTGTTATCCCATCCAGATGGTTGATTTTTCCGTCCCCGTAGTGTTTCGCGAGCGTTTCCATGGTCTTCGGTTTGTCATCGACGGTGAAGCTAAGCTCGCCGCTGGCGTGGAACCGCCGCAGCGGCCTGAGGAGTTCGCTGAGGGGTCTGTTGGACTCGCTCACAATGTTGAGCAGGTGCACCAAAGTGATGAATCCAGAGTCTGCCGCGAAGTTCTCCTGGTAGTAAAAATGCCCCGAAAGCTCGCCGCCAAAAATGGCATGCGTGTCGCGCATGGCCTTCTTCATGAAGGCCTGGCCCACCCCCACCTTGCGAGGCGTGCCATCACGCTTGATGATTTCTTCGGAAACCACCCGACTGCACCGGAGATCGTACACGACAACCGCTCTCGGCTTGCGCCTTAGGAAGTAGGGTACCATGATCGCGATCAAATGGTCGTTGGCCACCTGGTGACCCTTTTCGTCGAGGACGGTCAATCGGTCTGCGTCTCCGTCAAAGCATAGGCCGAAATCGCACTTTTGTTCCTTGACAACAGATCTCAGTTCCTTCAGATTCTTCCTTGCCAGAGGGTCCGGATCATGGGAAAAGGTGCCGCTGTGCTCAAAGTTGATTTCGACGACATCGATGGGGAGCCTGCCAAACAAGGGCGGTATGAGTTTGCCGGCCATGCCGTTGGAGGCGTCGATGGCGACCTTCAACGGCCGTAGATTTCCCGCGAGGAAGCGCAGCACATGCCGACAGTAGTCCTCCGTCATATCCAGTTCGGTGACCGTCCCGGTGGGATTGCCCTTCGTGTGCAGCAGGGAACTGGCCAGATGTTGGATGTCCCCTAGGCCTGTGTCGGCCCCTACGGGCACGGCCCGGTGACCGGAGATGCTAAACCCGTTGTACTGGGCCGGCTTGTGTGATGCCGTGACCTGGATTCCGCCGCAGGTCTTGAGGTGATTGATAGCGAAATAAATCTGAGGCGTGTCGATCTGACCCAGATCAATGACACCGACGCCGGTACATCGAATCCCCTTAATCAACCTCTCGGCGAGTTCAGAACTGTGGGTCCTCATGTCACGCCCGACGCAGATACATTGGGTGTTGCGGAGGCCCCGATCATAACCCCGGATGAGCGAGGGCAAGAAGCGGCCTGCGGCGACCCCGATCTTCCAGGCGTCGTCGGCACTCAACTGCCCGGGGTAGACGCCCTGAATGTCACAGGACTTGAAGATAGTGGGATCCATCGCATCGTCTCCAGAGCGGCCGCAGCGCGAACACCCGAACCAGCCCGATTCGAGTGCGGCCTGCACCTGCTCTTTCTAAGAGATGCGGAGAAGACTGTCAACTCTGTGCACAGAGAGTGGTGACTCAGTGAACGGAGAATTCTTTTTTGCGAGTGTTCATTTGGGCCTTGAGTCTCGCGACGATGGAAGAGTGCATCTGGCTAACTCTGGACTCAGAGAGATCGAGCGTCGCTCCGATTTCCTTCATGGTCATCTCTTCGTAGTAATAGAGGACGATGATCAGCCGTTCTGCGCGGGAGAGGCCTTTGGTGAGCAGATTCTTGAGGTCGCGTTTCTGAGCCTCAATGAGGGGGTCTTTGCTCTTTTGATCTTTGATAACGTCGATTTCGCACACGTCCCTGTCACCTTCACCTTCACTACATGTGGTGTTCAGAGACACAAGGCCGACGGCCTTCGCGTCTTTCTGTAGGCGGTTGAAATCGTTCATCTCCATGTCGAGTTCATGGGCCAACTCCTCCGCGAAGGGTTTGCGACCCAAACTCAACTCCAATGTGTGTGTGGCCCGTGTGAGTTGATGCGCTCGTGCCCGCACCAGACGAGGCACCCAGTCCATGCTTCTAAGTTCATCCAGGATAGATCCCTTGATCCGGGGCGCACAGTAAGTTTCGAATTTGACCCCCCTCGCCGGGTCGTAGGCATCGATGGCGTCCATCAGGCCGAATATGCCGGCGCTGATGAGGTCGTCCAATTCGACCTTGTCGGGCAGCTTGCTGTGAAGCCGTTCTGCCGCGAATCGCACCAGGTCCTGATAATGCTCCATCAGGAGGTTTCGGTAACAGTCGTCATGATTCTTGTGAAACTGTTCCCAGGTGTCTTTGATGTCGGGCCGTTGATCTGTTTTCATAGGCTTCCTCCATGAGACCCTATGAGCTGTTTCTCTGCTTTGTTTATAGGACGTATAGAATGTTTCTTCAATGTGCTGCCATCCCGCCGACCGTGCCGGCGAAACATTCAGGTGATAGCCTTATTCAATCTTCACGATTAACAGTCCTTATCGATCCATGCACCGATAACTTTAGGAACCGAAGGATAAGTTTGATAAAAGTGGATGGTTAGGAATCGAACGAATACTAGGCGACGTTTCTCGGGACTCGCTGCGCGGCGGCCCAGGGTCGGTCGGATGCGCCCATTTCAATCAATCGCTGTGCGACTCGTGCGTTTGTCGCGTTCTGCGCGAGTTTCTGAGCTTGGTATTGGTAGTATCTCTCCGTGTGTGGTCGCAACCTGGCCGCGTCCTCGTCTTCGGCGGGCGTCACGTTGAAAGCCCCCTCTGGCAGAAACTGAATGTCCTCGGTGTCACGCAACACCAGGCGATTGTGGGTCATGTACTCGGTCAAGGCCGCGTCCACGATCTGTGAGAACGCCTCGGCATCCAGGTCCTTGGGTATGAATCCGGGCTTTTCAAGGAAGCGAATGTTGTCGATCAACACCTGCTCTCGTGACTGCGTGAAATGTAGTATCATGTTCAGGAGTTCTAAGATGGTCTCAGTATCGGAAGAAACAGGCTGCATAGTGGACCTCTGCTCAACAAAAAAAGGGATCTCTGCTTCGAATTGATTTGGACCTTACCCTGCCCTCATAGGTGAGGGGCGCAGGGATCTCCACTGCTTAGGGAACGGCAAGAAATAACTTGGACTTTTGAATGCCCAATTGCACCCCATCTTTGATCGCTTCTTAATCGCGAAATCCGCGCAGTAGGACAGCTACGCCTGTGGTTTCGCTCAATCGGGCGCGACCCAATATGGGGCACACTTGGACCCCAAATTGCCCAACTTATTTCTTGCCGATCCCTAAGACGCGAGGCGGCCCTGGCTGTCCTGCGAATTGCGGAAACCACCAGGCGATCCGACAGATCGGCGGCGCGGGCTTTGGCGGCGCAAGTCATCGAGTTGGATGTGTCTGCCGACATCAACCGGCGGGCACGGAGGATCGTAGAGAGGAGACGGCGATAGGGTCTATCCATAGCATCAGTGCCCACAAGTCAGATGATATAGGCCCTTCCTGGGTTTCCGGGATTCACGAAGTTCGACGGAATAGGAGATACTGTTGCGCAGCGCCGCCGGCGCTGGGATTTGGGGATGAAAAGAGTTTTGCCTACCAGAAGTGGGGGCGGTAAAAAACAGCTCGCCGGAGATATCAGTTAAGGCCCTTCAACTGCCTGTCGATAAAATCAGTTAGCCGGATGACGTATGGCCTCGCCACGGCAGTCCGGTGAGGCGGTGTAGCGGCATAGGGCACGGGAAGTCACCCACACGCCACGATGGAACGAAACGCTCGTACATCGAGATTTTGAAGGCCCCGTAAACACCTTGGAGGTCATGCATCCAGAACTAGAACAGGTGACGACTTTCGACGCATTAAGAGGACTGGCAGGATGATTGATCAGATCAGTATGAGTGAAACACTGCTTGATGCGGCCAAAGAGGTCTTTGAAACCATGATCTTCATGAGCATCACGGAAAAAGAAGACCAGGAAGCGGCGATCGTCGGTAACGCCTATTTGGGGACGATCTCATTCAAAGGGGACATTGCGGGGTGTCTAGGCGTCACGTTCGAGGAGGCAGCGGCCAAGGCGGTTGCCGCCAACATGCTCTGCCTGGAGCCGGATGAAGCGGTGTCGGAAGCGGATCTTGCCGATGCCGTGGGTGAAGTGGCCAACATGGTCATGGGCGGTGTGAAGAGTCGCTTGCTAGGCGAAATAGGATCGATTGAACTCTCCATTCCCACCGTCATCTCGGGACGGACCCTCAAGAGCAATGTGGGAGACTGCACGAGCCGGATCGTCAAACGCGTGCACGTCGATGCCTTTGAGGGAGAACTGTCCTTCCTGGCGCGATCCAATGGCTAATTCCCGTGTGGTAACCGACATCTAGTTTGGTGTTGTCCATGTCAACAGCCCAAGGCAGTATTGAGTCAACGGTCGTCGAACTCTCTGAAGAGGCATTGAACGCCTTTGCTGATGACATCTCCACTATGTTTGACGTGGAGATTAAATGCGAACAGACCGACGTTGGCCTGCGAACGCTTGCCGATATCCAAAAGCGCTATAGGAAAGTATCGACCTTTCACTCCGTTCACTGCGAGGGCGTCTTGAGTGGGACTTTCGTGGTCGGATTTGACTGTGGTGGTCTGTTTACGCTCGGCGGTGTGATTGTCATGCTGCCGAC
Organism: Planctomycetota bacterium; assembly: GCA_022563885.1. Classification (GTDB taxonomy): domain Bacteria; phylum Planctomycetota; class Phycisphaerae; order Sedimentisphaerales; family Anaerobacaceae; genus JAIPFM01. The sequence continues at coordinate 51,009 of JADFMM010000009.1, forward strand.
CGACCGCGTCAAGGAGAGCGCCAAGCAACCCACGCTGAGTGAAGCCGAAGCCATGAGAGATGCCGTGAGCGAAGTCGGCAATCTGCTGGTTGGGGCTTGGGACCGCGTGTTTCGCCAAGAGTTGGAAGGCCACAAGCATTTTCGTAAGGGAAACACCTTCGTTGGGAACCCGTGGGACACGACTGAGTCGGTATTCGGTCTGTCCCTGGCGGAGGAGTTTCACTACATCGAATACAAGATGACGGTCGATGACTTCACCCCCTTCACCTGTGGCGTGATCTTTCCCCTGGCGACTCTACTGGAAAAAGAGAGTGAATCCCAGCCGGCCGCGTCTGCGCCCGAGCCGGACGAGGCTTCGGCGCCGGAAGCGACCGCCGAGCCGAAACCTGAACCCGACCCTGAGCCAAGCCCGCCTGCCGCGGAGGAACCGGTCCAAAGGCGCGAGCCGATCACAGAGCCCGCCGCCGCAGAGTTGCCGGATGAACAAGCGACTCCGGAGACAGATCCAAAACCGACCGATGCCTCGGAAGTGCCGGATGTAGCACCTGCTCCGCAGATTCAGCCCCAAGCGAACATTCAACCGGAGGAGGTTGATGAAAAGACGGTGGCTCCAAGGGATGTCCCCCGGCCTCCAAGCGCAAGCACACCCGCCCGTGTGATTGCAAGCAACGAAGGCTTGGCGGATATCCTGAGCTTGCCGGTCAGGGAGGTCATGGACACCCGCGTGGTGTGGGGACGTCCGAGCGAGAGTGTCCAGGACCTCCTCTCCAAGATGCAACAGCACGACGTGGGCTACGCCATGATCGGAGAAGAGGGTGTGCTGGACGGCATCGTGTCGAAATCGAATATCCTGGGCGCGATCAGTCCTTATCTGCGTCCCGTCTTCGCCAAGTGGCACACGCCGGCCGATGATGCGACGTTGAACATCAAGATCCAGTGGGTCATGACTCGCCCCGTACGCACCGTCGGCCCGCACGCCACCCTGGGTATCGCCATTGAATCCATGCAGCATTTTGGAGGCCGCTGTCTACCTGTGATGGGCGACCGGGGAGAGGTGCAGGGGATACTGACTGTATTTGACATCTTCAGGATCTTCTCCCGGAACGACCAGTTTGGTACCAGCGGCAGAACCCCTCAGGCGCCCTGTCTGATGATCTAGTCTTGCCGTGCGCATCTGCCTCGGGCAATTGATTGGCAATCGCACTTCGGCTCGACCCGACTCTCATCACTGGGTTCCTCATGTTGATGCGATTCTGCGGAGTCACTCGTCTTGAGCGCACGCTTGATCGAACCCGCCATCTTCTTGGGGTCGAACCAGCCCTGCTTCGCCAGGACCAACCCCTTGGGGTCCACCAGCAGGGCGACATTGGGTCCGGCGCCCAAAGCACGCCACCCGTCGTGGTTCATACAGTCCACCAGCATCTTGGATT
>JADFMM010000406.1 GCA_022563885.1 Planctomycetota bacterium
CCTGAACGTACATTTCTGCAACGGCAAGTTTGAGCGCACGCTCGGAACGGGTGCCTTTTTCGATACACCCGGGGTAGAATTCAAGGCCGCGTACCTGAGGGATTTTCAACTTAACCGCCCCCATACGGGTGTGAACCGTTTTATCTTTGAAACCATTGGCGTACCCTGTGCGCTCCTCGGCACGTTCATACGGTGTAGCTCTGAGAGCCTCGCTGCGCTCTATCTTTGCCGCTTCGTTCAATAGCGTTTGAAACACTTCCAGCATTCCTGAGTAACCGTGGTCAATTAAGACTTTTAATAAATCTTTGAATTGTCTATCTTGGTTCTGTGAGGCCAGCATAATTTCTCCTATATTGGTTTTTGGTGAAATTTAATATAGGATATACTGGCCTCACTTATTGTTGTTTCCCAGTCTAACATTTGCGCTAATCCATTGGTCAGCCTGTCTGAATCCCGGCATTAGCTCAATTGCTATATTGGATGCATCCAATAACACCTGAAGCACTTAACTACTCCAGTATGATTTTAAATTTACAGAAAAGAATTTACACAACTTCAAACAGCTTTTTTATTTCTATAAATAGTAAGCATTTAACTTGCTTTGAAAGTAGTAACATATAATGTGCTTTGGGGACGCATTTTAAACACCCAATATGAAATCGTTGTGATTCTTAAATTTTTCACACGTGAGCCGTATCAATGGCACAACTCTTCGATTTAGAATTCCTAAAAAAACTTAAACAAAAATCAAAATAAAAAGTGAAAGTTTGCGAAAACTGAGGGTCCTGTTGGGGCCCGCGCCTCAACCTTTAACTTACGCTCGCCTTTCCACCCTGCGCTCAATCTCACTCCACGAAAACTGCAACCGTCTGTCCCGCGAGAGTACTGCATTCAACTGAGGTCGGGGCTTGTTCGCCGTCGCGCCGCTGCCAATCTGGAAGGCCTGACCCATCCCCGTCGGGTCAGAACAGAAAGAGACCCTGAAACGCACGCGAGCTGAGCGGCCACAGCGAAATGAATCCCACTTTCGCTTTCGGGCGAAGGGGTCTTGGCATGACGGAGAATACGAACACCTCTTGGGGGGGGCGAAGGGGGGCCGGCGACGGAGTTTTCAGACAAAGCACATGCATTCACCGAGGGGCAATAATCTTGCGGGAAGTCTTGATTCTACCAGGCCATAGCCTACAATGGGACTGGATGGACTTCAGGGCTACCGTAGGAGGTTGGTTCATGCAGTTGTTCAATTCGACATCCTCACGATGGTTCCAGGGCATCACGCCTAGTGTTTTCACTGCAGCCGCCATTATGAAAGGGAAAAACCATGTGCACGCGCAGGAAAATGATCCAGGTACTCCACATCGCAGTCATCATCGCTACGGTGGCTCACGCCAATTGGTCGGAGTCCTTCGATGGAGGATTTGACCTGACCACGTGGCAGTTTTATTCCTATCCACAGGTGAAGAATACCTACACTCAAACATTGGCGACGACGGAGGGCGGTAATGGCTATCTGGTTATAAAGGAGACCACGTCAGTCGGCGCATTGGGCGCTGCATTTGCGACGGCCTTTGGGAGCGACGAGGTCTTTACGGATGTCCGCGTGGGGGCGACCGTCAATGTGGTGGGGGATGCCTCACACAATCATCATGGTCTCGCGGCTCGCTGCAGTTTTATCATTAATGACGGCTCGCTGGTGCCCGGGGCAGCGCCTGGAATCATTGCGAGTTGCTATGTGATGCATATCAATTGGGAGGATGGTCCGGCCAACCTGCGTATCGATATCGAGAAGGTCATTAGTCTGCAGAACATCATGCGGGAGGACATCGAGGTCCTCGTGCCCGCTCTCGGAAACGCGCGCAGTTACTACGCGGAGCTGGACGTCATTGGCTCCGGACCGGTTTATGTGACAGGAAGCCTATACGAGCACAAAGGAGGGCCGCTGGTCGTCCGATCACCCACTATGGTCGATACCGAAGGTAATGATCCATGGGAGGACCCCGGCGTGAACGATGCACCTTTATTGAGCGGCCAATGTGGGATCTTTGCGCAGAATGAAAATGAGAATCCACCCGGTTTCCTTACGACGTTCGATGATGTCTCCTCTACTTTTGATGGTCCTGCCGCCGTGATGCCTTCGCCGGCCGACGGGGCAATAGGGGTCTCTCCGGAGGCAACGCTTGCCTGGACCGAGGCTGCTTTCGCAACCGGCCGCCAACTATGGTTCGGTAGCGGCGCAAACCTCGAACTGGTTGATCCGGCTCCTGGAGGCTGGTCCTTTAGTCCCGGTCTGTTGGGCTTCGGTCAATCATACCGGTGGCGGGTCGACCAGATCGGACCGAGCGGCGTTGTTGAGGGCCGTACTTGGGAGTTCACCACCCGGAATGGCCTGCCACTCGATGATTTCGAGTCCTATGCAAATAGTGAGGAAATTGCAGCCACTTGGGTACACAACATTCCAGGGGACTTTGACTATGTCTTCCTGGAAACCGACAAGGTTTCCCAGGGAAACCAGGCGATGCGGTTTGAGTATCAAAACCAGCATGAGCCGTTCTTCACCGAGGCCACGCGCACCTTTGCCCAGCCAAAAGACTGGACTATCAACGGACGCGATGCCTTGACTCTGGTTTTCAGAGGTGAAAACAGCAACTTAGAACAACAACTCTATATTCGCATTGAAGATGCTGCTGGTAATCAGGCGACTTTCGATCACCCATTGCTATTTGCCGTGCAATCCGAACCCTGGCGAAGCTGGGAACGGACGTCCGGCCTGATCCATTTCATCAGTCTCACCGGAGCAGGCTTAGACATAACTGCCGTCAAGAGTCCCACTATTGGCGTGGGCAATGGAACGTCTGTCGACGCCCCGTCGGACGCCTTCGATACGATTTACATCGATGATATTGTCCTGGTGCGGCACCGCGGGACTCGCGGGACTCGATGACTGCTTTCCACATGGTACAGGCCGCTATGGGGCCCTAGACGGCCAACTTACACTTGCCGTGTCAACAATAGAATAGAATGGACAGTTCAATGACTTTATGTCTATTGTTTTTTAGCCAGATTCGTGATGTGCTCGGCAGAGAGGAAGAGCGATTGGATTTGCCCTCTGGGTCGCGCGTGAAGGACCTGGAACGGTTGTTGAGCACGCATGCGCCTCAGATCGCCGGGTTGCTGGGAAGCGTGACCTTCGCCGTCAACAACGCGTATGTAGATCGTGACAGCGAATTGCACGATGGAGATGTCGTCGCATTGATCTCGCCTATCAGTGGAGGTTGAAGATGATCCAACTCACTCCGGAGAAGATCAGCATCGACACGCTGTTGGACTCGGTAGAAGATCACAGTACCGGGGGCCTGGTGATCTTTCTGGGCCGGGTTCGGAATCATGCCGAAGGCCGGCAGGTCCGGGCCATGGACTATGAGGCCTTTGATGAGATGGCGCTGACCAAGATGGCGGCCATCGCCGCGACGGCCCGAGAAAAATGGCCCATCAAGAAAATTGCCCTTGTGCATCGCACCGGTCATCTCAAACTGGGAGAGATCAGCGTTGCCGTCGCCGTCGCCTGCGCCCACCGCGAGGAGGCGTTTGCGGCCTGTCGGTTTGTGATCGACACGTTGAAAAAGACGGTCCCTATCTGGAAGAAGGAGTACTTTGAGGGGGGTGAGGATTGGGTGGAGGGCATCCTGCCCGAAGGCTAATCTAGGTTGCGAATTTTTGCCTGGCTTTCCTGGAACTGCGCCGCGGCCCGCTCGAGGTAGGTGTGGACTTCATCCACGTAACCATCTGCCGAGGCGGACCAGCAACGATTGAGATAGCGTTCGGCGGCGGCGAAGCTGCTCATGATGTCCGCGTAGGCTTGCAGTCCGTAATGATAGGCAATGGCCTTACGGGCCTCTACCAAGGCCGTGAGGTCATCGGTAAAGAGTTCGTCGATGCGTGGGTGAATGTCATAGGTGTCTATGCTTGTTTTGTCTTCGCTGAGTTGGGTAATGTTGGACACAAGGTGGTCCAAACGCTGCCGCACGGTCTCCATATTGGCGCCCACAATGTGCTCGGTCTGGCTGTGCTGTTTGTCCGTGTAGCGGATCAGCCCCACGCCGAGGATGCCGACAG
>JADFMM010000139.1 GCA_022563885.1 Planctomycetota bacterium
ATGATGCGACAGCATCCGGCGGAAACCGCATCGGTTCGGAGGACGGCGATGGTGACGACAACGACACCGCGCCCGGCGCCGAGTGGGTTGCCGCGTATACATTCACCGTTCCTGCTGATGGCGTGTACGGCCTCGCATTGAGAGCCCAAGAGGCCCCCAGCGACTCCTTCTGGGTCCGCATAGTCGGTGCTATCAGTCAGAGCCATGAGGATCCTGACCAGCCAGGCACCGGCTGGGTGCGGTTCAATCAGCTAGAAGCACCGAGCGGATGGGCCTGGGACCAGGTTCACAGCACCGATCACGGCAATGCACTCGTGAGTTGGACCTTGCCTACCGGGCCGCTGACCCTGGAAATCGCCAAGCGTGAAGACGGCGCCTTGCTCGACGCCATTGCCGTTATTCAGTAATGCGGTCTGCGAACGGCACAGACTCTATTTTAACCTGGAACCGACCTTTTTGCCTCACACGGTAAAAGTTTACCTGCGAAAAGATCACGGCCGCCAGGGTTTGGGCCCATCCTCTTTCTGCTGCAGAAACTTGGCGTCGACTTCTCGGTACCAGCCATGCAGTCGCGCCCGCATGGCGGCTACTCGATCCGAGTGCGCTTCGGCAAGATCTTCCTCCTCACCAATATCCTCTTTCAAATTATAGAGGTGCACGCGGCCGTCTTCGAAGCGTTCGATCAGTTTCCAGTCGCCCATCCGTACTGCCCCGCCTGGAATGCCCCCTTGGTTGGAGTAGTGCGGATAGTGCCAGAAGATCGCGTCACGCGCCGATGTCTGCTCTCCGCGCAGGAGCGACACCAGACTGACGCCGTCGAGATGCTGCGTCGGTTTCGCCGGAAGTCCGGCGAGTTCCAGGATGGTCGGATAGAAATCGGTACTGATGACCGGCACGCTGCAGGTGCTGCCCGGGCTTGTGACGCCAGGCATGCGGATCAGCCAGGGTTCTCGAATCCCGCCCTCGTACAGCCACCCCTTTCCCCCGCGCAGCGGCAAGTTCGAGGTGGGGGATCCTTCCGAGGTACTCAAGCCGCCGTTGTCCGACATGAGCATGATGGCCGTGTTCTCAGCCAGGCCCAGTTCGCGGAGTCGGTCGAGGACCTTGCCCACCGCCTGATCCATCGCTTCGACCATGGCGGCGTAGACCGCATGTCGCTGCAGAATCCGAACGCGTCGCGGTTTCTTGATCGGCAGGGCCTGTTCCTCGTCGGCGAATTCTACCTTGTCGGCCAATCCCAAACGCTCGGCCTTGGCCCGATACTTCTCGACCAAATCCGGCCTGCCCATCAGGGGCGTGTGCACCGAGTAAAAGGCCAGGTAGGCAAGGAACCTTCCCTCTCGGTTGGCTTCGATGAATTGGATCGTCTCCGTGGCCAGGCGATCGGGCAGATGCTCGCCGGGTGGGCCGTCGGTGAGTCGTGGATTCCCATAAGGCGAAAAGTATTTCTTGCCGCCGTAGGGTCCTCCCCGCTCATGACCTCCCCGGTTGATATCGAAGCCCTGGTGCTCCGGCCAGAATTCTTCGCTCGGGCCTAGGTGCCACTTGCCGGCGAAGAAAGTCGCGTAGCCATGCTCCTTGAGTGTCTCCGCGATCGTCACCTCCTCCCGCGGCATGCGATTGTGCAGCGGTGCCGGCAGGAAGCGCCCCGCCCGCCTGCCCGAGAAGAAATTCGTCGCGTCGACCCGCGAGGGGTATTTGCCCGTCAGGATGCTGTATCTTGTGGGGCTGCAAACGGGACATGCCGCATACCCATCCGTGAATCGCATGCCCTCGGCCGCCAGGCGATCGATGTGGGGGGTCTCGTAAAACGTCTTTGGATTATTGCAGCCCACATCCATATAGCCGAGGTCGTCCACCAGAAAGAACACGAAATTGACCGGCCGCGAGGGCCTCGCTTGGGCTTGGCAGAGGCCGACGGGTATGGCGCATATGACAATCAGCAGACGCAAGCCCCGCCTGTCGAACATGGATAGCTGTCGCATCATCGGGTCACCTTTCATAGCCGTGAAGAGCCCGCTAAGCATTTTTACTAGACCGCCGCTTGAAACGGTATTCATTTTCTGGAATTCTCCCCTGGAACAGAAACCCTTAGGGATCGGCAAGAAATAAGTTGGACAATTTGGGGTCCAAGTGTGCCCCATATTTGGCCGCGCCCGATTGAGCGAAACCACAGGCGTAGCTGTCCTACGTCGCGGATTTGCAATTGAGAAGCGATCAAAGATGGGGTGCAATTGGGCATTCAAAAGTCCAAGTTATTTCTTGCCGTTCCCTTACTCAAGCGAAGCTTGAACTTTTCATTCGTCGGACCAACCGGCCAGGGAGACGGTGGCCTGATAGTTTGAGTAGTTGTAGAGCGGATTACGGATCGGCCGGTAGAGCCGCCCCGGTTTGGGATTGTCGCTCTGCGTATAAACCCAAATCTCATGGGCGTCCCAGACGACCACCTCGTCGCGACAGTCTCCGGTGACATCGAGGACGGCGTTGCACATGTCGGGGTGGCCATCATCGGGGAACACAACCACCCGTCGGCCCCAGCCGTCGTACATGCCGCCTTCTTCGACATTGGGGGAGTGAACGAAGTATTCTTCCGATCTGCCGGTCCAGTTGACGGGCAGACACATGCTGCCGTATTGACAGGGCTCGAATTCGTGGGTGATGGTCCCCTCAGCATCGTAGAAATTGATGATGCCCTGGTTGCCCCAAAAGTTGATGGAGACGGATTCGAGTCCGGGCAGATCATCGCGAAAATTGGCGGTGGCGGGATTCTGCACGTGCCCGATGTAGTGATGTTTGAGCACCTTGCCTTGCATGTCCGCGAAGAACATGCCTTCGTCGCTGGCCGCGCAGAGGAGACGCGGTTCGAGATCGGGCCGAAAACGAACGATGGCGACGCCGTCGGCGTGGTCCCGGATCTTGCCGTCGAGGGACCAGAGCTTTCTGCCGTCGTCATCGAAGAGGGTGTAGCCCATCATGACTTCATCCTTGCCGTCGTTGTCTACATCGTAGGCGTAGGGATAGTGGCCGGTCACGCAGGACGCGGTCCACATCACTTTTAGCGTGTCGTCCAGGGCCCAGAGGTTCCAGTAACGATCCTTGATGATGATGTCACGATCATGGCCGGTACCGCGGAGATCACAGAAGAAGAGACAATCGCCCAGGATGCGGTCGAATTTCATCTTTCGTTTCGCAAGAGGCGTGGGGGCCCGGTACTTGGTTCTTCCGGTCTTGCCATCCAAGACGTGGATCTCGAAGTCTTTGCAGTAGATGACCTCGTTCTCGCCGTCGCCGTCCAGGTCGTGGATCTGGAACGCCACGTCGTTGGTCAGATGGTCTTTCCAGGCATCGGGTTCGCCCAGTTGCCAGAGTCGCTCGCCCTCGAAGGTCATGGCCGTCAGGCAGCTAATCTCACTGTATTGATCCTTGGGGCCGTGATGGAGCACCTGACCTATCAAGACGTCTTTGACGCCGTCGCCGTCGAGATCGCCGAAGCGCAGGTTGCGTCCGACGCCGAAGCCCTCGGTACTCATCCTCTTCCACAGAACCAGCTTGGGATTGGCGGCCTGGAGCGATGCTTCCTCCTGCTGCATTCGCGATTCGCGCGCCAGGAAACGTTTCTTTCCCGCATGACTCGTCGTCACCCGCACCGATCTGTAGCGTGTAGGCCCGTCCGCCATGAGTCCAATCTTACCCTGGTTGAAGGCATCGTCCTGAGCCCGTAGTGTCACACCGTTCGCGAACTCGGCGACGATTTTGTTGCCCTGGAGGGCCACCTTGGCCCTCAGGTATTGGCCCGCTTGCCAGGCGCATTTGCTCTGGGCGAGGATGGTCTCGTTGGGTTTGTGAAAGGCGGAGGCATGGTTGACCTTTTTCAGGACGGCGTTTTGACCGACTACGCCGAAGAAGTAGTAGCTGCGATCGTTTTGATAGCGGAACACCAGGCCGCTTTGGTGTTGATCGCTCTCAGGCGCAAACTCGACGGTGACCTGATAGTCTCGCCACAGGGCATCACCGGCGATGACCATGGGATGGGCGTGTTTGCCGGGTCCGTTGCGAAACGTCTGTTCCATGATCCGGTCTTCGCCCTCCTGGCGCACGCGCCAGGCCCGCATGAAGCCGACTTCCCAGGTAAAGCAGGAGACGGCCCAGCTACCCTTGGGCGCGGCTTCCGGCAGATAGTGGTATTCCGTATGGGCGCCGACCTCCACGGAAAAGCGCCCAAGGGGCAGGGCGGAAAAACCGTCGGTCAGCAGTTCTGCTTCCTCTAACGGTCGATCAGCAGATGCTGCGTTCCGCACGACCAGGAGGGCAATCGTCAAAATCATCCAGATGGGTTGTTTGTGCATGTCACACCTTCCTCCTATTACGCCAGCCCATGTCACCGGCCATGGCGAGAATGATGTTGGGTCGGGTTGCATCCTCAGCGGGCTGGCGCGTGGGCAGACCGGAGAGCAGCAAGGCTGTCAGCCCCAGGTTCAAAAACGAAAAGCGTCGCATGCTATCAATACGGTCCCGTTTGCTCACGAGGTTCCTTGGTTTGTAGTTCGGAGCGTTTGTCCACGGCTCAGTTTCATGGACAAGAAGATAAAAGACAAGACGATTATGCTCCTCTCAACAAACTTTCGATCGCCTAGGACGACCCACCGACCCACAGATCCAGGTTGGCTAGATTCCACTGGTCGTCACCCTAGGCGTGCGGTACGCTACTGAAGCAAGTTTTGACTTGAAACCTGTTGTCGGACCTCAGGAGACACTTCATGAGAAACGTTCGCAGGTCGACCCGTCCGCTTCATATTCTACCCTGTGCTCGCTGCCTACAGCTCATCCTGTTGGGGATGCTGGTCGCAAGCAGCGTAGCACTGGGAGCCGACACGCGGCCCAACATCCTGCTGATCTACACCGATGATCAGTCTCATCGTAGTGTGAGTTGCTATCCCGAGGCCTGGGAGTGGGTGCGCACGCCCAACATCGATCGTCTGGCTTCCCGGGGAGTGCGCTTCGCCCATGCCTTCATCGGCACCTGGTGTATGCCCAGCCGGGCGACGCTGCTGACCGGGCACCACCCGTTCGGTGTACGGTCGATGCGCATGGCCGGCCAGTATCCCGGTAGCACCTACGATCCGGCCGAGTGTCCCTTTTGGCCCAAGGTGTTTCGCTCGGAGGGCTATACCACGGCGCAGGTCGGCAAGTGGCACACCGGCACCGATACCGGAGCCGGCCGCGACTGGGACTGGCAGGCGGTCTGGAACCGGCCGCGATACCCGGAGAACTCGGGACACTACCTCAATGGCATCCCCTGGTACGTCTCGCTTCGCCGGGGGAGCTTCAAATACATCCGAACACTGGTCCAAAACGAGATCGAAGAACTCTACGACATCGACACCGACCCCGAGGAGTTGACCAATCTGGCGCTCGACCCGAGCTACCGCAGCCGTCTGCGCCGCCTGCGGGCCGACACCCTCGCCGAGATGCGCCGTACGCAGTGGGAACTCGTCGATTACCTACCGGGAGTGCGGGAAGCCCAACACTGATTGTGATAGTGGCCTTTTCCTGAGATGAGTCATCGTGGTAGGATACTCATGGATGACCGTCCTGACGAGCTGTTGTTTAGGAATGGAGCATGGCGGTGAAACGTAAAGCATGCCATTTGATTGGAATTAGCAAAATATGTTTTACGGCAGAGATTCGCTGTTTTGCTGGAACGAACCCTTGCGACCGACATACACAATGTTGCCTTTTTGCTGGTACGCCAAGCCCGCTTTCATACAAACAACCTCAAGGGCATCCATGAGTGAGATATCCTGAAGGTTCAGAGCGATCCTGTCGCCAGTGTGATCCGTATTTATCGCTTCCACCAGAACCACATTGGCTTTTCGAGGCGAACCCTTAACATAGATCTTGTAATCCTGGGCACATCGGTTGAGTATTTGAATGGCATCTTCTATGGACTGATCTTGAATCTCGAATTGCGTGATGTGAATCTCATCAAGAGTATGATAAACACGTTCGGGTCTCCCTTCAGGTCGTAGCGATTGCGAAGACTTTTTTGGATCGACTGTCGAACAGGATGCCCCTATCAAGAGCAGTAATGAAAATGAGAGAAGACACATATATTTCGACATAGTAAGCCTCCGCACGTATCTGCTTGCCATCTTTTTTCAACGGTTCCCCGTTGGAAGGTATAGACGCGTAAAGTCTCTAGCGCATCCATTTGTTTTATCGTATGTTTACGCCGGCGACCTGAACATATCGTCAAAAATCAAAGATCCACGTTGTCCACAGATAGGACCTAAACACACGTTTGAGGTCATTCGCAAGGTTATGTGCAGGAATTCTGCCCCCTGAAAGGCAGTGGCTGAACGGATGAGAAAAGGACCTTTCCGAATGGAAATCGGACCCGTTAGTTTGGGAATCGCGAATCCCGCTCTCATGAGACTTAGCGATTCATCATTCTCATCATGCATTCTCCTTGGGTTTTTTATGAACAAAACCGGTAAAGAGTCTGCGTCCGATCGGCACAGGCCCTCATTCTACCAGAGGTTGTGGTGCGATGGGGACACTATGTTACTGTTGTGACGCGCGGTCGGGGTGCCAGTGCCATCCTGGCATGAGCCCTACCTTGGCCACCATGGACAGTGGTGATGTCAAGGGTCATGACGGGTGTGTCTTTTCCGAACCTTTCTTGGAACTGGCTGACAAGAAATAGTGTATCATGCATTGAGTTGGGATCTATCTGAAAACCCAATCTCAGCGGTTCATTTTCTCAGCTGTTCGACGCTGCTACGGCAGCAAGGGCTGCACGAAGGCAACAGGGTTGTGCGCCTGACTGCATGCGGCTGCATCGACGATAGAGCCAACATCGCCTGGAATCGTCACGCATATTGACTGGTATTGTTGTTCAACACTGCTGTGAAGGAGGACTGTCATGAAACGAAATTACTTCTCTTGGCTTATTTCTGCGACGGTCGCTGCATTCTATCCGATTGCGGCAGCCTCGGCCGCCACAGAAGGGCTAGGGGCGCATTGGGCCTTTGACGAAGGCGCAGGCGCCCTTGTAACCGATTCCAGCGGCAACGGCAACGATGGCAACCTGACCGGCGGCGTCAATTGGGTGGTTGAGGGCCGGATCGGTGGCGCGTTGGAATTCAACGGATCATCGGGTCATGTTCTCGTTCCCTTCGACCCCAGCATATCCCTTCTCAATCAAGGGGATTTTACCATCATGGCCTGGTTCAAACCCGTAGGCGTGCCCGCTGAGAACAAAGAAGTTCTTCAGCAGGGAGACGGCGGTGGAACGGGTCGAACCTGGCTCTTCGTTGCCAACGACGGCGAGATTCGCAGCTTTCTAGGCGGCGCCACCACAGGATCCGGAATCATCGTTGAGGGCGACACCTGGTATCATGCCGCCGTGGTGGTCACGGAAAATGGCGCGACCGATTCCGTTCAGGTCTATGTGGATGGTCAACCCGAAGGGAATATGGGCCAGTTTGGCATGGAAAGTAGCCAAGGCAGCTACTTCATCGGTTGCCACAAGAATCTAAGCAACTTCTGGGAGGGCCTGATTGATGACGTCGCCCTCTTCACTCGCGCCCTGTCTCAGGAAGAGATTCAAGCGCTGATGGAGGGTGTGGGAGTCACCAAGGAACTGGCGGCGAACCCGGATCCTGCCGATGCCGCAACGGACGTTGTGCGGACTACCGACCTGAGCTGGTCTGCGGGTGAGTTTGCGGCGACCCACGACGTGTATTTCGGTACCTCCTTTGACGACGTGAATGATGCGTCCGTCGCGGATCCGAGGGGCGCCCTGGCCAGTCAGGGCCAAACCGAGGCTGGGTACGGTCCCGGTCGTCTTGTCTTCAATCAAACCTACTACTGGCGTGTGGATGAAGTCAACGCCGCGCCGGACTCCACCGTCTTCAAGGGCACACCCTGGAGTTTTACCGTGGAGCCCTTATCCGTTCCCATCGCCCATGTCACGGCCACGGCCTCCAGCACATTTGGCCTCTCTCTGCCGGAAAACACCATCAACGGTTCCGGCCTGGTGGACGATCTTCACAGCAGCGCCGCAGCCGACATGTGGATCAGTGCTGGGATCCCAGCCACGCTCGAATACGCCTTTGACAGGGTCTATAAGCTGCACGAGCTATGGGTCTGGAACTCCAACCAAACGATCGAACCCTTCATAGGCTTTGGCGCCAAGGATGTGACCATTGAAACCTCTGTGGACGGCCAAACCTGGGGGCCATTGGCGGGTGTGTCACCCTTGGCCCAGGCGCCCGGCACGAATGGCTATGCGCACAACAGCGTCATAGATTTCCAGGGTGTTTCGGCTCAGTACGTGCGGATGACCATCAATAGCGTCCATGGATTTGCACCGCAGACCAGCCTGAGTGAGATCCGCTTCTACTCCATTCCGACCTTTGCGAGTCGGCCCGATCCCTCGCCCGGCGCTGTCGAAAGGGCCCCCGACCTGACCCTCTCTTGGGGCCGGGATGGCCGGGAGGCCGATCACCACGATGTCTTCCTGGGGACCGATCCCAACGCGCTTTCCCTGGCCGGCACCGTCCAGGAGAGTCGTTTTGAGACCCTGGCATCGGATCTGCAAGTCGGCCAAACCTATTACTGGCAAGTCGTAGAGGTCAACGACACCATGGATCCCATGGAGTGGGCAGGGGACGTATGGAGCTTCACCACCGTCGGAACCATCGCCATTGACGATATGGAGAGCTACAGGGACGAAGAATTCCTGGAAATCTGGGCCACCTGGGTTGACGGATTCGGTGATGAGGCCAACAATGGTGCCCTCGTGGGTGCAGCTCCCGCTGTAGGTAATTTTGCCCCTGAAACCGGTATTGTGCACGGCGGTGGTCAATCCTTGCCCATCCATTATGACAACACTGCTGCGCCAAGGTCAGAGGCCACGCGGACGTTTGACTCAGCCATGGATTGGACCCAGCATGGCGTTGTGGCCCTGGTGCTCTACTTCCAGGGCAGCTCCACCAACACGGGCGGCAATTTCTATGTCAAGATCAATGACACCAAGATCGCCTATGATGGGGATGCATCCAATCTGATGCGTTTGGGATGGAACAAGTGGACCCTCATTCTCGCCGAGGTCGGAGCCAATTTGAGCCGCGTCAGCTCCCTGACGGTGGGCGTCGATAGTGGGGGCCAGGGCGTCGTCTATGTCGATGACATCCAGCTGACCTCCGACGGTGCCCGCGTTTTGATCACGCCGGTCGAGCCGGTCGAAGGGCTGGTGGTCTACTATCCCTTCGATGGCGACTTCCAAGATGCCTCGGGTAATGGCCGACACGGAACGGCCATGGCCGCACCCCTCTTCGAGGCGGGCGCAAGGGGTCAGGGCATCAATCTCAACGGCATCGATCAGTATGTGGAGATCACCGGGTACAAGGGGATCACCGCCGTCGATAACGTCCAACAGCCCTTCACCGTCACGAACTGGTTTAAGACCACGGAGAACGGTGAGATGGTGACCTGGGGTGCCAGCCCCGGTGGGCAGCGTCTCTCTTGGCGGATCGACGGTGGCAGCCTGCGTACGGAGCACGGCAATGGCAACCTGAGAGGCAACACCGTGGCCAACGATGGTGAATGGCACCATGGGGCCCTGGTCGTCGATGAGGGTGCCACGCTGAGGCCTAGCATGACGCACCTCTACCTGGACGGCCTGGAAGACTCTACCTTCAGTGGTGACGACGATGCCTACAACCTGCAGCCGGACACCGACGTGAGTATCGGACGGCGTGCCACCAGCGGCGACCGCTACTTCCCCGGTTCAATCGACGAGGTGCGGATCTATGATCGTGCCCTGAGTGCAGGAGAGGTGGCTTGGTTGGCCGGGCGAACTCAAGCCTTTGACAAGCCTTAGGCTGTGGCAGCTTCGGTTCCACAAGGACTGTGATTTTCAAGGGGCCTGTGTCCAAATTATATTGGAGAACCATCATGTTTAGAAAAGTGTTCTTGCTTGTTTTTCTCGGGGCATGCCTGGTGTCGGGTCGTGTCAACGCCGCGGTATTCATCTACGATGATTTTGATGATGGCGACGTTGGCACGAATAGTTCCGGCGACGGATCGGGATTTGAAACGACCGCCAACGTCGGTGGTCGTGTTGAGGAAAATGACGGTCTGGTCGCGGTACTGGGCGGAACGAGCGGGGCCAATCGCACGCAAATCGGATCCAAGGAGTCGTTTAGTGCCAATGGTTCGACAGTCTACGGCGTCTTCAAAATAACGGACATGTATCGAAGCCAGTCGGTGAATAGCGGTACAGCCCGTTTCTATGTCGGATTCTGTGCCTCTTTGCCCAACGGGCAGGGACCGATTCAGGGACAGACGGATGGACTCTGGCTTCTATTACATGGCCGATACACCTATGCCGGCGTGAACACATGGAACACCGGAGACGGCGGGCTGATCTACAATAGCGGAGGTACCATCACGGCATTGGCCACCTGGACATGGGACCCTTCCGTTTTTACCTTTGACACCGCCTCGGGTTTCCGGTCCGATCGAGTCGCCATGGACATGGTCGCCCCTGACCTGACATGTGTTCTGAGTTCGGATGCCGTGGGCTACTCACTGACGATCTCTTCTTCAGATGGAAACGTGGTCCTGCCGGAACCTGTCATGGGCAGCTGGGCCGACGCGGGTGTCAGCAATAATCTGAGTGAAGCGTACGCATCCGTGTGGACCCAGGGCGCGGATGCCAGCAGTGAGCAGGCAGTCGTACTGGATTTTATTGTCGTCAATGACAGTGGGTGGTCTCAATTTCCTGTGGCCCGATCACCCGAACCGGGTGATGACATCATGGATGTGCCGCGGGATGTGGTCCTAGGCTGGGCGCCCGGCGTTTACGCCCAGACCCACAATGTGTACCTAGGCACCCACTTTGATGATGTGAAAGATGCGGTCTTAGCCGATGCCGTCAGTCAAGGGCAAGGCGCCAGCTCCTATGATCCGGGTCGTCTGGACTTTGGCCAGACCTATTACTGGCGCGTGGATGAAGTCAACGGTGCACCAGACTTCACGGTCTTGATGGGGGACATCTGGAGCTTCACAACCGAGCCTTTTTCGGTTCCGATCACGCCTATCACAGCCACGGCCTCCGGCTCATTCGGCGCTTCTGTCCCTGAGAATACCATCAACGGCTCTGGTCTGGTGGATGATCTCCATGGAACCTCCGCCCCCGACATGTGGATCAGCACGGGTATTCCCGCCACGATCGAGTATGCGTTCGATCGGGCCTACAAGCTACATGAGCTTTGGGTCTGGAACTCGAACCAGACCATCGAGCCCTTCATTGGATTCGGCGCGAAAGACATTGTCCTTGAACACTCTTTAGAGGGCGAGATCTGGACCGTTCTGGAAGGGGTCGGGCCGCTGGCCCAGGCCCCGGGGACAGAGGGTTACACACACAACAATGCCATCGAATTCGGCGGTGTCACGGCCCGGTATGTTCGGCTGACCATCAACAGCGTACACGGTTTCGCCCCGCAGGCCAGCCTGAGTGAGGTACGGTTCTACTCCATTCCGGTCCTTGCGCGACAGCCCAGACCCGACTCAGGTGCGACCAACGTGGCACCCGATCTGACTCTTTCCTGGGGCCGCAATGGGCGTGAAGCCGGTCGACATGAGATCTACGTCGGGTCTGATCCCAACAATCTGTCCCTGGCCGGTAGTGTCACCGAAAGCAGCTTCGATACCCTGGCGTTGGATCTCCAATTGGGCCAGACCTATTCCTGGCGTGTCGATGAGGTCAATGAGACCGAGGACCCGAGCACCTGGACGGGTGATCTCTGGAGCTTTACGACGGTGGACACGATCATCGTCGACGACATGGAGAGTTACAAAGACGAAGAGTTTTTCGAGATCTGGGCCACGTGGATCGACGGATTCGATGATCCCACCAACAATGGGGCCATTGTGGGCGCCGTTCCGTCGCTGGGCGACTTTTCGCCCGAAACCGATCGTGTCCATGGGGGCAGTCAATCCCTTCCGCTTCACTATGATAATCGCACTGCCGCCCAGTCCGAGGCGACGCGTACCTTCGACACCCCGATGGATTGGACCCAGCACGGCGTTGCGAGCCTGGTGCTCTATTTCGAAGGCAGCTCCACCAACACGGGCGGCAATTTCTATGTCAAGATCAATGACACCAAGATCGCCTATGATGGGGATGCATCCAATCTGATGCGTTTGGGATGGAACAAGTGGACCCTCATTCTCGCCGAGGTCGGAGCCAATTTGAGCCGCGTCGGCTCCCTGACGGTGGGCGTCGATGGTGGGGGCCGGGGCGTCGTCACTATCGATGACATCCAGCTTACCTCCGACGGTGCCCGCGTTTTGATCACGCCGGTCGAGCCGGTCGAAGGGCTGGTGGTCTACTATCCCCTCGATGGCGACTTCCAAGACGCCTCGGGTAATGGCCGACACGGAACGGCCATGGCCGCACCCCTCTTCGAAGCGGGCGCAAGGGGTCAGGGCATCAATCTCAACGGCATCGATCAGTATGTGGAGATCACCGGGTACAAGGGGATCACCGCCGTCGATAACGTCCAACAGCCCTTCACCGTCACGAACTGGTTTAAGACCACGGAGAACGGTGAGATGGTGACCTGGGGTACCAGCCCCGGTGGGCAGCGTCTCTCTTGGCGGATCGACGGTGGCAGCCTGCGTACGGAGCACGGCAATGGCAACCTGAGAGGCAACACCGTGGCCAACGATGGTGAATGGCACCATGGGGCCCTGGTCGTCGATGAGGGTGCCACGCTGAGGCCTAGCATGACGCACCTCTACCTGGACGGCCTGGAGGACTCTACCTTCAGTGGTGACGACGATGCCTACAACCTGCAGCCGGACACCGACGTGAGTATCGGACGGCGTGCCACCAGCGGCGACCGCTACTTCCCGGGCTCGATCGACGAGGTGCGGATCTATGATCGTGCTCTGAGCGCCGCAGAGGTGGCCGGGTTGGCCGGGCGAACTCGAGCTTTTGATAAACCCTAGGCTGTGACAGCGTCAGGTCCACAATCGTGGTATGACCAAACGTCTCCGGGGCATGATTGAGGAGGCGGTGGCTGGGCAGTAACGCTTTATCGTTGTCTAATTGTGAGTATCCGAGGCTTGTGTTCAATTGTATTGGAGAACCATCATGTGTAGAAGACTGATTTGTCTAATCTCTATAGTTATGATGCTGGATCTGGTTCTGACGAACGGGGCGAGCGCTGCCGACCCGAGTCTTATCTGCTGGTGGAAATTTGATGATGGCTCCGGTGACACGGCAAAAGACTCAAGCGGCAACGGCAACGACGGCACCCTCATGGGTAATCCACAGTGGGTGCCCGGGAAGTTGGGCGGCGCGCTGGCCTTTGGCGGTGACGGGAGCCACGTGGTCGACAATGATGCTGGGGGCTATCTGAATGGTTTAAGTGACTTAACGGTCAGTGTGTGGATAAAGTCAAACCAGACCGGCACGAACGCGGGTTTCATCCACGGTGTTGATCCCCCGGTTGGACAAGACCGGGTATTCGCTATGCGCTATGATTCAAGCGGCGCGAGTTTTGGCGGTTCGAACATACTTAAAGTCGGTGTGGTATCTGACGGCGGCAACCAAAATCTGGAAACCTCCAACGATCTTCAGACCACCGAGTGGCAGCACGTCGCTATGACATGGACCAGCGGAGGCCTGATAGAGTTCTACGCCGACGGAGTTCAAGACACACCGGCAGGCCGAAACAATCCGAACAACGGCGGCACCGTCTCGGAGGTGACAAGCTTGCTTATCGGCAAAGGCGGCAAAGATGAAGATGCCACTGAGGGTTGGGACGGCCTCATCGACGATGTCCGCATCTATAGCCGGGTACTGAGCGCTGAAGAGATTCAACAGGTTATGATAGGGATACCGCCCGGCTTGGCGTCTGAACCGAACCCGCCTAATGCGGCGACAGATGTGCCGCGTGATTTGGCCCTGGGCTGGAATCCGGGTGAATTCGCTGTGAAACACGATGTCTACCTTGGCAGGGCATTCGATGATGTGAACAATGCCGATACTCTCAATACCCTTGGTGTACTGGCCAGTCAAGAGCAAGAGGCCACGACCTATGCCTCCGGGCGTCTGGAACTGGGTGAAACCTATTACTGGCGTGTAGATGAAGTGAACGGGGCGCCCGACTTTGCCGTTCTTAAGGGCGAAGTCTGGAGTTTTTCCGTGGAACGCATCGCCAATCCCGTTACCAATGTCACTGCCACGGCCTCCGACTCATTCGGCGCTTCCGTGCCTGAGAATACCATCAACGGCTCCGGTCTCGTCGATGATCTGCATGGAACTTCCGCAGGCGACATGTGGATCAGCACCGGGCTCCCGGCCACGATCGAGTATGCCTTTGACCGGGCCTACAAGCTGCATGAGTTCTGGGTCTGGAATTCGAACCAGACCATCGAGGCCTTCATCGGATTCGGCGCGAAAGACGTCGTCATCGAACACTCTCTGGATGGCAAGAACTGGACCGTTCTGGACGGTGTCGGGCCCCTGGCCCAGGCCTCGGGGATGGCGGACTACGCACACAACAACGTCATCGGATTCGGCGGCGCCGTGGCCCAGTTTGTTCGGATGACCGTCAACAGTGTGCAGGGTTTCGCCCCGCAGGCCAGTCTCAGTGAGGTACGGTTCTTCTCCATACCCACGTTTGCCACCAGGCCAACACCCGACTCAGGTGCGACCAACGTGGCACCCGATCTTCTTCTTTCCTGGGGCCGTAATGGCCGAGAAGCCGACAGCCACGACGTCTACATCGGGACCGATGTCAACGATCTGTCCCTGGCGGGTCGCGTCAGTGAGAGCAGCTTCGACAGCCTGGCAGCGGATCTGCAAGTCGGCCAGACCTATTACTGGCAAGTCGTTGAAGTCAACGACGCCATGGATCCCATGGAGTGGGCCGGGGACGTATGGAGCTTCACCACAGTCGCAAGCATCGCCATTGACGATATGGAGAGCTACAAGGACGAAGAATTCCTCGAAATCTGGGCCACCTGGATCGACGGATTCGATGATCCCGCCAACAATGGGGCCATTGTGGGCGCAGTCCCGTCGCTGGGCGACTTTTCGCCCGAAACCGATCGTGTCCATGGGGGCAGTCAATCCCTTCCGCTTCACTATGACAATAGCACTGCCGCCCAGTCCGAGGCGACGCGTACTTTCGACACCCCGATGGATTGGACCCAGCATGGCGTTGCGAGTCTGGTGCTCTACTTCCAGGGCAGCTCCACCAACACGG
>JADFMM010000407.1 GCA_022563885.1 Planctomycetota bacterium
TCACATCCCGGGGGCCGCTTGTCAAATGGCCGGGGTCCAAGCCCGTCAGCGTGTAGTCGCCCTGAAGGTTGACGCCATAGACATTGCGACCCGTGTAGGCCTCGGCAGGATCCGGCTGACCATTTTCCAAGCCGCCCATGCCCAGGGGTTCTCCGAATGCCCACTGGCCTTCCAGCAACCAGCCGGGATCGTCATTGAAGTCATAGATCATCACCGGCCGCGGCTCGCTTTCCCAGGTCAACTTCGGAAACGTCGCCGCTTCGGGGGACATATACCAGAGATCCTCCAAGCCGTTGGCACTCTCGCCCGCCAAATCCCAGCCGGCGGCAGTATAGGTCCCTCGGTCATGGACCTCGTCCAGACCCAAGCCCATGCCGATGGCACTCCGGGTCTGGCCACTGGCCTCAATCGCCCAGAAGCTCTGCAAAACCTCGAGGGGAAACTCCGTTTCCCCTAGCGACCCAACGAGGCCACCTTGCGCTGCTTGGCCGCTCACCTGCCCCCGCGCGTAACAGCGGGAAATAGGCCCCCCATGCAGGCGACCGATCAGTCCGCCGATTTCATTCGGGCCGGAGACAGCGCCGCGCGCGTAGCTGTCGGACACCTCGCCATTCCAGTGAAGACCGATCAAACCGCCAACGACGTTGTTCCCCGACACAGCCCCCCCGGCGCTGCATTGACTCACATTCCCGTCATTGAGGCCGACGAGCCCACCCATCTCAGAGCCCCCGGTGACGGCCCCCAGGGCCTGGCACCTGATCAGGGAACCGCCATTCTTGCCCACCAGACCGCCCCCGCCTGAATCAGCGCCTTCCATGGACACCGGACCACTGGCCTTGCAATCGGTGATGACACCGGTATTGCTGCCAACGAGACCGCCAAAGGCGTTATCAAAACGCCGACCACGCTCCAACGAGACCGATGCACTGCTGCTGCAGTCACTGATCTCACTGTCCTCCGCGGAGCCAACCAATCCCCCGACGTTCCTCCTATTCGACGGCATCGAGTTTGGTGGGTTTTTACCGACAACACTTCCCGATACCGAGCAGTGACTTAGCCGCGCATTTCCCCTGCACCGTCCTACCAAACCGCCAACAAAGCTCTCAGCGGAAACGCTGCCCCCGAAAGAACTGTGAAGAATACTGCCCCCCCTCATATGTCCGACCAGGCCACCGCAATAGCGGTTTCCACTGCCCTGAGCAGAAACATCGCATGTTACGGAACAATGGGTGATATGGCCGCCATCACTCTCCCCCACCAGACCGCCGACATACGTTTCCACGGACTTGGCCGCCTTCAATTCTGCAATGGCTTACTGTTGCACCGCGACTCAGACTACCAATCAGCGAGCCAACTAAGGCGGTAACTTGAGGTAGCTGTTGCGGGTCCGTACGAATGTCGGGTTCCACTAGAGACAAGCCCCTGATCACCGCGGCAGGCCCGGCAACGCGCCCAAATAGGCCGGCTGGAATGGGACGCACCGTGGTAGAAAGGCAGTCATCCGATGGATGTGCGTTTATAGGTACAGGCAGATCGTCTTCAGAGCAGGGTATTTGTTTAAGAATGAGCGAGTAGGCATGGTAGCCAAAATTGGATATCCCATGGCCATTGCCGTCGAATACACCGCTAAAGGCAACCTCACGGTTGCCAATCACATTGAAACGCCTCTCCTGATAGGCCGATAGATCGATGTCGGCCATGAGCTTGAAGTGTTTGTCCCAATTATTTGGATCCAAGCCGATGCTATTCATCTGCTCGGCACTCAATATCAGATAGAGATCCGATGTGCCGCTGCTCCGACGCACTGGGGCCGGACCGAGCCATGGCAGAGGCATAAAAAGCCCAACATGGCACCTAAGGAATCACGCATAAATGCTTCGTTTATCGCTCGGATTTGCACAAAGGGCCTCAGGGGTGATCGATTGAGCAAAACCGCAGGCGTAGCTGTTCTACGTCGAAGATTTTGCGATTGAGGAACGCCTGAAGATGATGTGAAGATGAGATGAGAAATGGAGTAGCTATTTATGCGCGGTTCCCATCGCAGTCCTTGGCAGAACGCATACATCGAGCGACTGAACGGCAGTATTCGACGCGAGTGTACCGATCACATCGTTGTCTTTAGTGAGAGCCGTCTGCGCAGAATTCTTGGAACGTGTTTCGAGTATTACCACGAGGACCGAACGCATTTAGGGCTTGAGACAGGAGCGCCGAAGGGACGGCCAATCTCAAATCGAGCTTCTCCAGCCACTCAACGGGTTGAGTTGGCCCGCGTAGCACACGGACTTCACTATCGCTACTCATGGGACAAGGCCGCGTGAACGCTCCAGGATCTGATATTTGCGAGGGACAGGTGTTTCTTGAACCAACTGATTGACGGCAAAGAACTTGCCGTGGTCCGACCCGAAGCTACGAAATCGGAAATACCTAAACACAATATCACGGCTTCCATCGTCGGGCGAGTCCCTTATCGATAAGTTGTTGATTCAGGTATATCCCCTGCGCATAGATCGCTTTGGGGTTCGTGCTGTCAGGTAGGTAAAAGACATCTGCCAGGTATCGTGCGTATTTATCGTAATGGTGTGTGCGGATAACGATGTCGGGACTTTTTCGCAGCACACGTTTGACAAAGCGCGTGGCTCTGTCACCTTCAAGTGTGCCCCGTTCAGGAGAATCAATCAGATGCAGACGAAGTTTCTGACGTGTCAGGATTCCGTCACCGCAATCCACAATCACCCACAGTGTATCGCCGTCAATAACAGATTCGACCTTTGCCGGATAGGTATAGGACGGTTGGCCGTGTGATTTGGCAGCCTGCCGGTCAATCTCACGCCAGATATTGAACCCGCAGTCCACAACAACAGTCCCATGAGGGCGGGCTATTCTATCGGGTTCAATCAATCCATAGCATTGAAGGGATTGTTCACGGCCAGGCTGCGGTAAAACAAGCCTGGTCTTGTCCTGGAGAGGGGGTTGCTTGCTTTCTTTGAGCTGACGTACCTCCTGTCGGATCTGTCTTGGAGACAGCTTGTCCTTGATAATACGTTTCTCCAGGCGTCGCTTGTCGGCCTTGTTCGTTATCGGTAATAGCTCGACGTGTTGGCTCCAATTCAATTTTGCCGACGTCGGCAGAATTGAGTGGCCCAGGTAAAACTCTCGCATTCTATATAGGTTTCTCTTGGAGAAGCCACTGCCCAGTTTATGCCGCAGATCCTCTGAAAGATGCTCCAGAAGCCGGAGGCCATATTCAGCCTTGCCGTCGCCTTGCTGTTCCTGTTCCACAATTCGCCTGCCGATCTGCCAATAAGACTCAATCAGCGTCTTACGTGCGCGATTGTAAAGATCGGCAATATCGTTCACCAGGGTAGTATAGGTATCTGTTCTGATAACTTCGCCCTTGGACATTCTCTGTTTCGATATTCTGCGGTTCATCTCTGCTCGAAATGATCGGTGAACGGTTACAGAATTGCGTTTCAGGCAAGCGACTTGACTCAGACCTCTTTCGGCGTCACCAACGCCTTCTCCCAATTGGGTCTCCGTAAAGCCTTTGTTGGCACCATGTTAGACATTATCACTTCATACCACTTGCCAAGCCTCCGGCGCAGATCCGGACGTTATTCTCGATTGGGGTCCGTCTCAACCCCCTCGACGGTCGCGGAATTGGCCATGAAACGCCTGCTTAGTTCCAGCAACTGTTCTATCGTCCTTTTCTTGAATTTCCGCTCCACCTCGAGCACTTCGGGTGACTTGTCGAAATCCGGTACTCCCTTGAGATCTTTGAGGATATTGGCGAGGCGTTCCATCTCTTTCATGTCCACTCTCGCGTCGAAGGGACTGATCACCGGTGGGGTCACAGGGGTCGTACGTCTCTCGGATGAGGGCCTAATGGAGGGTGTGCTAGGTACCGGGACCGCGGCTTCCGCCCTTGCCGCCATTCGGCCGGGCACCGTTCGAGGCTTGGGATTCTTGCCGGTTCCGGCATACAAGTTGACTTTTGGCTTCCGCTGGACTCGCAGTTCCTCGAGGCGTCGACCATCGCGGAGCTTGACCAGACCATCCAAAATCTCCTCGATAATCAAATGTCCGAGTTTATCCCCTTGGCGAACCCA
>JADFMM010000408.1 GCA_022563885.1 Planctomycetota bacterium
CATTAGGAGAGTTAGGCAAAGAGGAATACATCTTGTCTAATGCCAGTCCATTGGGTGTTCACGGCTGGTATTCCGTTCTGTTTTAGATTCAGCTTACAGCTAAGAGTCTTCGCTCTATTTATAATTATGATAATTAAACCACGGCCTCTGGCCGTGTGACCCTCATAGCTTAGAGCGTTCCCTGGTATATGGGAATAGGATAGACTTCTCCTCGGTCCGCTGGGGCTTCAAGGAGAAGTCTATGCACGATTGGCAGAGTCTGTCCCATGTACGGTGGGACTGTAAGTACCATGTTGTGATTGTACCGAAGTATCGGAAGAAAGTCATATATGGAAAGCTAAAACGCAAGATAGGGCCATTACTGCGTCGCTTGTGTCAGCAACGTGGTATCGAGTTGCTTGAAGGGCACGCGATGAGCGACCATATTCACATGTGTCTCTCCGTTCCCCCAAAGTTCAGTATAGCCCAAACGATAGGGTATTTGAAAGGTAAGAGTGCTGTGTTGATCCATCGTCAACTCTTGAACGAACGTCGGCTGACCGGCTTGTCTTTCTGGGCCACCGGATACTGCGTTAGTACAGTTGGATTAGATGAGGCAGCAGTGCGACAATACATACGTGAACAAGATATCCTGGAATCGGGTCAAGGGGAATTGGACCTTAAGTAAACTGAACCACACCCTAGCGGGCCGCTTTTCACCCCCTTCGAGGGGGTTTCCTAAAGCCACGTCCTCCGGGCGTGGATCCTTACTTATCCTTTATTTAAGTAATGTTTGCCAACGTTTGTGCATTACGTTAAAACTCACCTGCTCGGCGATTTGCTATCACTGATCTAAATTTATTGCATAAAAATATCATTTTTGTAATTACTTATTAAAATTATTATGACAACTTGAGTGAGCACGCCTTCTCTACCTTGTCCACCTATGTTTCAACGAAGGAGGTAGCCTTGACGTAGGCTAGGGCGCAATATTTGGTTAAGGATTCTTAATTAACAATATAGCGAAAACACAATAAATCAATGCACGTTTATTAAAAGAACTTGGGAAAATCCGGAGGAAGGTAAAAGATCGCCCTTCGTGTTAATCAAGATTTTTAATTAGCATTCTCTCTTCTTCCAATGAAAGGTAACGCCACTTACCGATTTCGAGGTCGAGTTTAAAACCGCCAATGCTGATTCGTTTCAATTCTAAGACCTTTAAGGGCGTCCCGAATTTTGGGTCTTTCAGCGCCCCGAAAAGCCGGCGGATATGCCGGTTCTTTCCCTCGTCAATCTCTACCCTGAGTTTTGTTTTCGCTCCACCAATGCCTTTTTTTTCGATGCCAGTGGCTTTCAGTAGACCGTCCGTGCTTTCCACTCCTTTCATAGCCGCTGCAATATGTTCGTCTGTTACGTGTCCCCTGACCCAGATCTCGTATACCTTGATGCAATTCCCAGGTTTGGTCAACGCGTCGCCGATTTTGCCGTTGGTTGTGAATAATAGAAGACCCTTAGATTCCAGGTCAAGGCGTCCGATTGGCATCCATCCGTTATGAAACACCCAATCGGGAAAAAGCTCATAGACTGTTTTTCGTCCCAGTTCGTCAGAGCGTGTGACCACGTAACCCTTGGGCTTATTGAGTGCTAACAGTTTTTTCGAATCGTTCGTTGTTCTATCCATTAGGTATTTTTGACTTGCCCTTAAATTAAAAAAGTTTCATAAAACCATTATAATTTAAAAGAATCAGAACTTTATAAGATTGTTTCCAGCAAACTATAATTGTGAGTTCCACTTATTTTAAAAATGTTTGCAAAAGCGTAAATTTTAGAAAGAAGTACAAACTCAAACTTCTTTAGCTTTTCAGTACTATAGCAAAAACCTAGTGATTTATAACGCCGCGGCTCAGCGGACGAGCGAAGCGAGGTCCGACTGAAGCCGCTGGTTATCATTAGCTTAAATTGGGACCTCTCCATCATCAAGAAAGGTATCACCGTTGTTTTCATCCTGATCTATGTATTCCCGCATTTCATTCTGATGCAGCCAAATGGGATCAGCGTTTCTGAGGATGAATTCTTCTACTGGAATGCCATCAATCGTGGGAGGACGCTTGACGCGTTTCTGCTTGCCATTCATGAAGACCGTCATGTATTCTTCGCGCCGCTTCTTCTTCGCGGCTTTCTGCTCAGGTGTGAGTTTCTTCTTGTTTCTTGTCATCTTATTTGCTGCGGTGATAACGCCAGGAATAAGGGGCGGCGGAACGCCGTCCCTTTTGATTCTTTTGTTCTGTTTTTATTCTATTAGATTATAGCGGCAACAACGTTGGTATCTCATCGGGATCGACTAGAAGTCTGACGGATCGGGGCTGACGAGGAATACGGCTTATGTATCCTTTTTCTTCGAGCTTCAGAATCATCTGATGGATTGACGGAGGAGTCGCTCGAAAAAACTGCTGCATGTCTGCTTCCGCAGGTGCAGCGCCATGCATCACAGTGTAATTATAGATGAATGCCAGGTATTGTCCTTGTTTAGCTGTGAAGTTTCCAGGCATACTATTTATGTCCTTTGGAGTCCTTGGGGCAGAACGGGCTGCTCAGGGGCCGAGGGCCTAGCGAGGCCCCTTGAAGCAGCAATGTTATGCCTTAATCTGATCCGACGACACGTTTAACATTCGGTTCAACACCTTTAAAGCCGGCAAGCCATTTCTGTTAAGAGTCATTATTTGGGAGCATATCCACATCGCGGATAAGCCAACGGTCGCCGCTCTTTACCAACGAATGGCCAAATTGCATTGTTGCTGTAGGTGCAGGAATCGAATTCGTAAGTACTGCTGCATTTTCATTGCCAACATACGCCTCAGTGATTTCTGCATTGTTGAAATCAAAGGCTTCATTGGTCTTGACAAGCCCTTCTCTCTTGAACTCATTGGAGTACCCAATTCAATTGCGCGGTCATAATCGCCGCCCTCAATTGCCTTGAGAAACTCACGGACGGTTGAGACAACCTCATGTTCGGCCGGAGCAGTGGCCTGTGCAGCAACCGTAGAGGTTTCCTGTTCCTCGTCCTCTGTCTTGGAGCACCCAATGAATGGCACTGTGAGAATCAACAGAAACAATACTGACACAAACAGCCTTATTTCTCTCATAACAGTCCCCTTTGACAAATTGTCGATCGTATTGCTTTGGCATAACGACTAAACTCAGCGACGCCGGGGTAACAATGTTTGACTTGAAACCAGAGCGCAATCCCGGCGTTCGCTGTAGTGATTTTGTTAGCCACCTTTCGCTTCCTTCAACTGCTCAACGGCTTCGATGATAGCCTTGGCATTGACTATGCCACTTCCTCCCGCCGGGCCGCCGTTACTCCCGCTGCGGTTCCCCTTACCGCCCTCGCCTCCCAGGCTGATGGAACCGATGCCCCCAGTAGCACCGCATCCTCCGCCTCCGCCTCCAGCACGACCGTCACCCCCGCGTCCGCCCAAGGCCACCGCCACGCCATTGGGCGCACGAGCGGAAGCCGATGCCCCTCCAGCTCCTCCACCTGGTCCTGTCGCGCCTGGGCCAACTTCTCTAATGAGCCATACTGCTCCAGATTTTCGGTCAGTTCCGACGCGGTGACACCAACCGTCGCCAACAGCTGCAACCATTGGAGCAAGTCATCTGCCATCACCCCCTGGACCAGGAGAGCCTCGGTCAGATCGATGGCTCCTGAGCGCGCCCGGCTTTGGGACTCTTTTTGGCGGGCCTGAGCTTCCCACTTGTCGGCTTCGTCCCTGGCCTGGGCAACCCTGGATTCCGCACGGGTAGTCTCCAACTCCAGGGAGGCTATCTGTCCATAGCCCTCCACCCACTGGAAGAACCAGGCAACTCCTTCTTCGGAAAGTGCCCCCTGGGCCTCGGCTACCCCTGCCAGCAGGCGACAACTGATCAGGCTAGCTGATAATCACGGCATGCTGTTTAAGAACCTCGAGCGGAATGATATCAGCTGCCTTGATATGGGTGTTGGACAGAAAAACATTCGGCGCCATGCCCTTCTCATAGGCTTCAAGCCATCGGGATGCGCAAAGGCACCACCGATCTCCCTGTTTGAGTTCCGGAAAGCCGACTTCGGGA
>JADFMM010000140.1 GCA_022563885.1 Planctomycetota bacterium
ATGAGGTGTTGCTGGAGTTGTTTCTTGAGGCGGGCTCTCGTTTGAGCATAGTGGCGCGCGGCTGCGACGTTGACGACCTGCCCTGGATCTTTTGCCAGATCGTAGAGTTCTTCGGCGGGGCGTTTGGCAAAGGCCAGGTTGTGAAACCGACGAAAACCGGCCTGGTTCGCATTGTCCATGAGGAGCTGTTTTGTGGGAGAGCTGTCGACTTCTCCGAAAGGAATGCCACGGGCGCAGACGGAGGCATCAGGATCGCCGGCGGGCCAACGATCGGGTTCGTAGTTCTTGATGTAGAGAAAGTCCGCGGTGCGAATGGCGCGGCAGGGATAGCCCTTGCCTCCCTTGCGACAACCGTCATGGCGTTCCATGGCTATGTAGGCGCTGGTCCGAGGTTCCGCCTCGGCCAAGGTAAAGACTGGCAACAGACTGTGGGCGGTCATCATCGCCGGAGGCTTCAGGTCAGCCGCTTCCAGGAAGGTCGCCGCCATGTCACTGAGATTGACAAAGCCCTCAAAGACGCGCCCGGGCGATTGGATCCCCGCCGGCCAGCGGATCGCCAGGGGAACTCGGGTTCCCGCATCGTAGAGACTCGCCTTGGCGCGCGGAAACGGCATGCCGTGATCGCTGGTGACCACCACGATGGTATTGTCCAGCTCGCCCGTTTTCTCGAGCAGTGCGAGGGACCGACCTACCATGTGATCGAAGTGCTCGATTTCCACGTAGTAGTCCAGGATGTCGTTGCGCACGACGATGTGGTCGGGAAAGTACGTCGGAATGCTCACTTTCTGCGGATCTTTCCCCGAGGCCGCACCGGCTCCTCTCTGGTAGCCGCGATGAGGTTCGTAAGTCCCGAGCCAGAAACAAAACGGTTTGCCTGGGGGACGCTGCGACAGGAAGTCCTCGAAGTTTCTGGCGTAATCTCGGTTCGACATGCCCCGCACCGGCGGCGGCCGCCTGTACTGAGCAAACTCGGGACCAGCCGGATTGCGTTCCCGTCCGCCCGGTTCCAGTCGACCGGGCCCCCAGCCCTTCCCCGTAAAACCAATGAAGTAGCCCGCTTCTTCCAACAAGTCGGTGTAAGTGATGAACTTCTTCGGCAGCGTGCTGTGGATGTTCCCCGCTTCTTCCAGTCGCCAGATGTGTTGGCCGGTCAAGATGGCGCTCCGCGACGGGCCGCAACTGGGCGCGTCGCAATAGGCCTGCGTGAAGCGAATGCCCTCTCGCGCAATGCGGTCAAACGCGGGGGTCTTGACCACCGGATCGCCGTTGGCGGCGGTGTGAGCGTAGCTCTGATCGTCCGAAATGCAAAAGAGAATGTTGGGCACTGACTCGGCATGACCGGCATTTGGACCGCACAGGGGGCAAATCAACAGGATAACGAAGAGTGAAGACAGGGATAGCGTTTTCATAGTATATCTGCCGAAACGTATGCGGGGTTGAGTGTCAATATCTGAGCGAACTGATAGGAAATTTGATTTCCACCTACAGGAGTGAGTATAGCAGGGAAGGGGATACGGCTACAAGGGGAAACGAGGCCCAAGGCCACCGTGGTGGCCTTGGGTCTATGAAAACTAAAACCCCTAGAGCTTACTAGGAGTGTCTCTAGGGGTTGATATCCCCGAGAGGATTCGGCGGAACCGGCGACTTCCAATTGAGCAGGCTGTCTACCTTGTCAAAATTTTCTTTGTAAAAATCACTGGGCAATGCCTTTCCAAAAAAATTGTAATCCGAGAAATCCAACAATGCCTCCCAATCCTCTGGATTATGATCATGGCCTCCCTGTCGTAAGTGACAACCTACCTTTTCCGGGACTCCAAAAAATTTATATACCTCCCGCACAGCTTCTTGAGTTTGGTGAGCCCCCCAGGGATTGGCCCACTCATCTTCCAGACCATCCGTACATAGCAAAGGACGGGGAGCTACCAGTGCCTTAAGAAAATGCTGGTCAAAAGGCAGCCGTTCCACTCTCCTTTTAAAATCGCTAAATCTGGGTTGGAACCAGTAATGCCATTTATCGGGCCGCGTAATACGCATCAGTGACTCAGCGCCTCCCTGCATGTATTTAAGGCATCCGCATCCTCCCGCACCGGATCCATTGGGTACAACTATGGCAATCCGACTATCCATGGCACCTGCCAGCAATGCGGTTTTGCCTCCCCGGGAATGGCCGGTAACCACAATTTTATCCTTGTCTACATTTTCCAAAGTCATGAGATAATCCACTACTCTGTAATACCCCCAGGCCCAGACAGATAGTGTGGCCCAGTCATATTCCGGATAGTGGGGATGCACGCCATTTGTCCGGTCATCATTATCCGGATCCAAATCGGTTCGGTAAAAATCAGCAACTATGTATCCCCTGTCAGTGGCCACTTCCAGGCCCTCGGTCCGGCCCCATTCCCTGTCACCGGTTATCACAACCGGAAAAGGTCCACTCCCCTTGACCGGGACAGATAAATCTACCCTGATAGTAATTGAATTATTTGGTCCCATAGAAAGAATTAACCGTGTTTCCATAGCCTTTCCGTTTAGTATTGCCTTTGAACTTTTTATCTCAACTTTAAGGTTTTTTGGGTCCGGGGGATAATAACCGTATTGATAGTACAGCAACATATCCTTGATATACATTCGTTGTTTTTCCCAGTCCTCCAGGGTTTTCACTCTGCTTCCATCAAACATAATGAAAGGATCGGGCAAACCCCTTTTGGCAATAAGAGTGTCGAAGGAAGGAAAATTATACGCTGGAACCTGACCCGATAGGGGGGTGCCCCATAGGGCAATTACAAATAAAAATAGAATTTTGTTGGTTGAGAATATTGTCATTGCTTAAAACCCCTTAGTTAGAACCATGAATGCGCAGGATTCTTCGTTTTCGGAGACCTGTTCGAATGCGTGGTGGGCCGGCCATGTGGCCTCATCCCACTCTACGCGCCTTTAGCGTTTGTCTGGGATCTTCGTGGCCTTGATGTGCTTCGTGTCGATCGGATCGGGCGTCGTCTTCATGTGCCGCTGGAAGAAACCGTCGGCGTCGCGGGTGGCCTGGAGGATTTTGGCCAGGTCCTTGCCGTTGCCCCAGTAGAAGCCGTGCTCTTCGCCGGGGTAGACCTTGAGGGTCGTGTCGATGCCCAGCGCTTTGAGTTCGGGAACGAAGACGTCGTGGTTGAACTTCGTAATCGCGTGCTGATCGCTTTGCAGGATGAGGGCGGGGCACCGGATGGTCTTGATCTTGGCACGGGTGTGGGCGCGGGGCGCGGAGGGCGGGGGTGTAGAGGGTCTTGGGGTCTTTGTTCATGACGTCCCACCGCTTGTCACCGGTGATCTTGCCGTTCTCGTCGCGCACGACGTGTGCCTTGTTGAACATGTTCATGTAGATGATGGCGGGGACCATGGCCGGGCGGCTTGCGGACGGCGGCGCTGGCGTGCTTGGTGAGCTGGATGAACTCAACGGGGCACAGTTCTTCGGAGACAGCGGGGTAGGTCGTGCCGGTGTCGTCGGCGAAGGCGTGTGGTGTGAACCATAGGGCGACGGTCAGCACTGCAACGAAGAACATGGCGGAGGTGGGGTAGCGTTTCATGGTGGGGCTCCCGTGTGTCAATTAACGGATAGGAAATAGATATGGTTTTTCCCGTCGCGCAGCCGATGGGTGAAACCGTATTGGACTGAGCGTGCGCCAAGATCAAGGCCTCGTTATGCGGCGAAGCCGCTTAGTCCAATTTGATTTTACAACCATAGAGGGATTCTCCACCCTGTATCAAGGGAGATCAAGGAAGAAAACAGCCCCAGGACCATCATGGTGGTCCTGGGGCTGTTGCATGTGGGTCGTATCCAGTCGTTTTGATTCCCTAATACCAGAAAATCATCCTACATCCTGCTTGAAAACCGGCTTGGCTCGTAGACTGAGCGTGTACCGGTCCGGGGCCTCTGGAAATGGCTGTTTGTCAAAAGGTGGCCAGGAAGGTGTCGTATCCATGTAGGTAAGTTTCTGGGCCTGATCCGGTTCTGGGTGGCTAATGCGCTTCGTTGAGAAAGCTTAATCCAGCTCCCGGGCCAAGCTGTCTGTGTTCAGTTGAACTCTTAATGCCAATTCGTGAATGTCACGCGTGCAGTTCATTGGATCCGATAGCGAAAAATCGCCGGTTTTGGGCCAAGATCAAGGGTGAAGAAACTGAGCTACTACGCGCAGAAATCGGCATTCTTGGCATGGTTTCTGTGTCTGTCGTCGATTTCGATCTCGGTATCGGATATCGATAGTCTGACAGGGCTCTGAAATGTAATGGCTCCCGCTGTGTGTCGCGGGATTGCGCGTCGTTGCGACGCTCCGCAAAATGATCCTGGCTAGCACAAATCTCTAAACTACTGGTTTTGTCTCAGCGACAATTACCAGCCTGATGCGGTTCATTTCGGGCAGTTTTTGATGGATCAGTCTCGCAGGTCGTGGCCAGGGCCAAAATGGCCATCCGTGTGGGGGTAGTTAGCTTGGGCCAGTACTGTACCACGTAGGCCAAATCAGGGTCCTCTCGACTAGGTTGGTCATCAACTGTGCCGGATTCTGTGCGTCTGTTCTCTGAAACCAATGTTTTTGGGGGCGTGAGTGAGGGGTGTTTCAGGCGTAGTGTGCCTACGTTGAGGCTTTCGCGATTGAGGAATGGCCAAAAGACGACCCGAAGATGAGATGGAAAAGCGGCAAGTTGGTGTTGTGCGGGTCCTAAGGTTCATCAAGCTCCCACCACAACCTCGGAGTGTCCTGGCCTCCGAGTATCCACCAAATGTCCTCCGTGCCGTTTACGGTTTCGCCCATGAAGTCCCCTCCTGCATTGAGGAAGGTGTTGATGTCCTGCATCTCGGCGGTTGTTAGTCCTGTGCCGCCATCACTCCGACTACGACCTGAGGTCTCAGTGTTCCAGAAACTTGAGGTGATGCTGTGGAAGCCAATGCTGATGCCCCTCTTGCTGCCCACGAGGCCGCCGACACTTCTCTCTCCTGTGACGGAAACCATGCTGTAGCTGCGGTGAGCCGGCCGCCCTTCGAATTGGAGCCCACGAGCCCACCGGCATTCCTCTTTCCTGTGACGGAGCCGGTGCTGTAGCAGTTGACCACACTGCCAGAATTTGCTCCAACAAGCCCACCGATGTTGTCTTCATCATCATCGGTACTGATCACGTTCACGTCCACGATGCCCAGGTTGCTGACTTTCCCTGGTGATGCGACCCTTCCGAAAAGAGCCAGATAGGATTCCCCGGTTACCGTCAAATTTGAGATTCTATAGTCATTTCCAGCAAACGATCCGGAGAACTCAGTCCCCTGAAAAACCCGAGTGTTCGGCTGTGTATCCGAGGCGATGACAGCCTGATTGAACGCATAATCAGATAAATCAATGTCCTCGCTAAGAATG
Source organism: Planctomycetota bacterium (assembly GCA_022563885.1). GTDB lineage: Bacteria > Planctomycetota > Phycisphaerae > Sedimentisphaerales > Anaerobacaceae > JAIPFM01. Next base: position 5,394 of record JADFMM010000140.1, read on the forward strand.
AAATGCTTGTCATAATCATCGGGGTTGTTGCCCAGTTCTACCAAGTCCTGAGCCGTGGCGATCTGGTAGAGATCCTCGGGCGTGCCAGTTCCACTGCCGCACTGCGCATGGCTTGGGCGGCAAACAAGATCAAGCGTCATCAGGAAAACTGATAAGAGATTTGAATTCAACATAGCAGTGAATCCTCTATCGTTCTTTTTTTTGTCGAACCGGTTGCTCGATCTACGGTGCGGTGGGATCCTCGACCGGTGGCAGGGGCGTTCCCACGCGGATGCTGTCGAAATACATCGTGCCCTTGCCGTTTGTACCGCCTTCACCGCCGATACCTAGGGTGATGGACTGGACGCCGGATAGATTCACAGAGCCGAGGTCGCCGAGGGGAATCGCCCACTCGGTCCACTCGCCGACTTGTGTGGCAAGCGGATCGGGATGAACAACCTGTACTGCTTGACCGGCACCGTCTGTGATAACCAGATACAACGGTGCTGGATCATTGGACGACAGGCCGCGGAAGAACAGCAACAGGACTTCCGGTTCACCGCGGATCCAATCCAGGGGCGGATCGAATGTGTGGGTGGCCTCCGAGACCGGTGCTGTGCCGTTGTCGTAGACCATGGGCAAGGACTGAAGACCCTCATGCACAATCAGTCTTTCCGGTTCAGTCCCATTGCCCACCATGGATCCGTTGGTGAGATCATCGAATCCGTCGATCCAGTGGTTCCAGATTTCAAGCAGATTGTCGTTTCTGTAGCTTTCCATGTCGTCTACTGAAATAAATGCCGGTGCCATGAAGTGCCAGAGATTTCCGGCATGGACGTTGGGCATTTCCAGGTCATTGACCTCATTAACCTTCCAGTAGTAGGTCGTGCCGTAGTTCAGGCTCTGATCCGAAGGATCGAAACTCGGTTCTGTCGTGGTGGCGATCAGGGCTCTGTCCTCAACCACCGCATCCACACTTTGACTGAAGAACACCCGATGCGACGCTGCTTCACGACCAGGGCGCCAGCTCAGGATCGTATCGAGCGTCTCTTCACCTGCACCCAGGGCGGGCTGCGGATTCCGCGCAGAGACCGGGAGGTAGGAGAACCGTACCTCGCTCAGGCTAGCCTGAGGTGCGACACCGTGTACACTGTCAATGTTTACACGGACATGCTGGGCCACGGTACCACCGAAATCGATCGTAGTGTTGTGCGCATAGCCGTCTGTACCCGGTGCTCGAGCCAGCGGCCCGACACCTTCTAGAATGGTCCAGTTCTCGCCATCCAAAGAGTGTTCGATGACAACATCCTTGGCGCCGAATCCCACGAAGGGCTCGATGAGCTGATTCGAGTTCCAGAGCCAAAGCTCATGTAGCTGGTAGGCCCGGTCGAATGCATACTCGATGGTGGCCGGAATACCAGCGCTGATCCACATGTCGGCGGCATCGGTGCCATGGAGATCATCTACCAAACCGGAACCGTTGATGGTATTCTCAGGCACGGAAACGCCGAATACGCCAGAGGCCGTTGCCGTGATATTGGCAATAGGATGCAAGATGGGCTCGGTCGTAAAGCTCCAGACATTGCCTTCAAAGCCCGTTCTGTCCGTGGCGCCATTGACTTCATCGACACGCCAATAATAGGTTTGGTTGAATTCCAGACGACCGGGATCAAAGCGCGTGGCGTTTTGCTCCTGGCTGACCAGGACCCCCAAGGGATTGGCCGTGTTGGCGTCCCGCACAGCGTCTCTTGATGTGCCGAAATAGACATTGGTAGAACGTGCCTCGGAATCGGCCGTCCAGGAAAGATCCACCTCACTGAAAACATCGGTCTGTCCATCGTCCGGAACCGGCAAAGACGGTGGCCGCGGTATATCTTTAATCAGAATCCACGTCGCTTCCCAGATGTCTCGGTCAAACGGCCCGCCGCTCTCCTCCAACATGTAGTACAGTTTGGAGCCGTGCGCCGGCCAGTCGCGTGAGAGAAAGGGCATGCCTTGATGATCGCCCGTGTTGATGCTGGAACCGAGGCTGAACGTATTCAAGTTGACCACTTCGCCGAAAGGCGAATCGACCGAAGCGCGGTAAGAGGCCCAGATGTCAAGGCCTCCCTCTCCGCCGGGACGGTCAGCAGAACTGGTGAAGAGAAGGAGCCGCCCGTCTGAGGAGAGAGTGGGCGCTATTTCACCATTCTCTGTATTAATGGCGGCGGCGCCCTGGAAACTGTTTAGGTTGACAGGAATGCCAAACTCATCAGAAACCGACTTTCGAGTGGCGATCATCAAATCAAAATCGAGCATGCCTCCCGGACGGCACGACGAGAACAGCAGCGTCAGACCATCTCTGGAAATAAAAGGCGTGGCATCCGCGCCGTCGCCGTTCAAAATCCCTGGGAGCCGGTGAACAGTGTGGAAGGGTTCGTCTACCGAGTTGCGACATGCCTGAAATAAATCAACTCGCGGTTCGCACACGGGGCCGAGGCCGATGGGACCCCGGTTAAAGTATAGCGTTAGGCCGTCATCGGTCATCGATGGATAATCTTCTCCCTCTGAGGGGGTATTGATCGAGTCTAACGAAACGACATAATCAAATGCCTCTTCCTGCGAATCGCGGGTCGCTTGGTAGAGTTGTCCCCCTGACCCGAAAATGAGTGTTAAGCCGTCGGCCGACACGGTTTGCGCGTAGTCCCTATCAGTGGTATTGATATTCGGGACAGGCTTGGGATCGGTGAAGTATCCCAGCGGCACGGCAGCATCGGCTTGGGCAATACCCGCTGAGCCGGCAAGGAGGAAAGAGAAGACTGCCAAGAGGGTAACTCGTTTCATCTCACGGACGGTTGCGGTCAGCCCTGCGATTTGGAGCTTGGCGGCCTTCGGGAAGATTCTGCCCAAGCCCTCTTTGGTTCTATCCAAGAGACTTTTCAATCTCGTCATGTCCGTGTCCTCCCTGGATCCTATAGTTATCGGAACAACCTTCCGGCCGGTGGACTTCACCAGTCGTCAGTGACTCATTCACTCCTGTGACCCTCAAAGCATTGCACACGACACCTTTCCCTTCTGCCATCGGCAATATCTGATTTCATGTTGCGTTAGGCATGGTTCTATGAGCAAATCAAGAGGAACTGCCGGAATCCCGCCGAGAATCTTGAAAAAATACTATTCTGGCCAGAATTTCCAATCCTCCGCAGTCAGAAGGTGTTTCCGTTTACCTGCCCTTCGACCCCTTGGTATGACGGACGCACGTACACGTTCTCGTACACGTACACGGCTTTTGATGTTTTTCCCCTACGTGTACCGCTTCGCCGTATCCGTGAACGGGTACGCGGTCGGAACCGATGGCGACGAAGTCCATATGTGGAAGACCGCGACGCGTAAGCGCGTGGGCAATCTTGTTGAGAATACATCGGTCAGACGTTGGCATCGACCAGTTACGACGGAACGGTTCGCTTATGGAGTGTGAGTAGCGGAAAGCAGTTGCATCGGCTCGACGGAGAGACCGAGCAGGCCACCTGGGTCGCTTTCTCGCCAGACGGTAAGACCTCGGTCTCCGGACACGGAAATAATGCACTAGATGACGGTCGGACTGGGGTAGCCGGGTGGTGCACCCAGCGCTGCCAAGGGCACGGTCTTCATTGATCTGCTTGCGGCCGGTACGCCGCACGCCGAGTGAGCGTGGCTATGCCAACTGTGTCGTTCTAGGGTCGTGGCTCAATGCGGAAGTCGTGCCAGCCAATCGGGCCACGTCATTGTCTCGGCGTAATGGGTATCGAATTGCCTATTCCACTTCAGGGTCCAGAGTTCCTTGAGGCCCACTTTCCTCACGGTAAAATCCACAAACACGGCATTAATGTATCCCTCATGTCGATTGAGGCAGTAACGGTTCACATGGCCCCCTTGGCCGAAGCCCGTGCGGTCCTCAGTAGGGGTCGGCGTGTTTGTATGTTGGGGCATGCCGCCCAACCACATGGCATCCAGGAACAAGGGGATGTTATGGGCCTGCTTTACGTCGGGCCGGGCCCAATACATGGAGGCATTGCCGATGATGCCGCTGGGATTACGGGCCTCAGCAGGATTGCCTACCCAGTCATTGATGCCGTAACTGCCTGCTAATCCCGGATATCCGACCCGTGTGTCACCCTCAGAAAAAACGCCATAGGCTTCGAATACGCCCCCCTGCACTGCGTTATCCGCCCCAGTTTTTCGGGCCGAGGGACAGAAATTGATTTCCTTGTCTTGATAGAGATAGCGCAGCGCCCCGATCCAAACATGCCCTTGCTGTCCCGTGGACCAGGCCCCGTAGAACTTGCCGTCATTGTCATCTGTATACATCTTAAATATAAGGCCCCAATGCTTGAGATTGGCCTGGCAGGCCACTGCCCGGGCCTGTTTGCGAACGCGACTTAAAGCCGGCATCAGAATCCCCATGAGCAAGGCAATGATCGCGATGACCACCAGTAATTCAATCAAGGTAAATCCACTTTTTCGTGCGCTCATTTGAATATTGTCCCTTTCACTGTTGCGCGGGTCCTAAGCTTCTGCTAGTTTGCCGTCCACTGATCCCCAGCGGCCCAGCGGATGCCTTCGAGCACGTGTTGGCGTCCGAAGGGCGTTTCCAATGACGGCAGGCTGTGACCCAGCTCGCTGTAGAAGAAGCGGCTCCCTTGCCACTCGCGCAACCAGGCGATGGGATGATCCTCTCCCATCGCCTGGCCGCCGCGCTGCTGGAAGAAAGGGCGTACGGGCTCATAGGTCGTCTCGTCGACTCGCAGCAACACCTGGACGCCGGGCAGACCGGTCACCGTATTGGTGTGATTGGTCCAATCTGCTCGGTACAGGAAGGAATCACCCTGTCCCGCGACGGTGGGATGCTCTTTGGCGCCCGGGTCCACGACTATCCTGGCCTCTAAGAACTCGGAGTCACTGCCGAAGTCACAACCGGCAAGTTCATGAAACCAAACCCACTTCTGCTGGTGTACCAGTGCGGCGTGTAACGCCACGATCCCACCGCCGGCTTTGTACCACGCTTCGATCGCCTCGAGTTGTGCTTCGTCGAAAACCTTGTCCAACTCAGTGCAGTTATTCATCACCAGCACCTGATAGGCGGCGAGGCGTTTTGCCGATATATCCTTGGCCGTTTCCGTCACATCGACCTGGAATCCATTGGCCCCACCCAGGCGCACAAGCCATCCGTTCACCAACGGTATTTCGGGATGCCGATACCAACCCGTCCCTGAGAAGACCAAAACACGTTTGGCACCTGGCACGCCAATGGTGTCGCTTTCGTGGGCCAGCAGCTGAAAGGGCGAAAGCGAGAACAGGAGTATTGCACTCAGAATCGAGAAGGATGGGCGAGTTATCATGGTGGCGTGCCTTTCAAGGACATTCATGGACCTGACGCTAGGCCAGGAATTCGCTTTCTTCGAAGAGGGATCATGGTTCATGTTTCGTATCCTGCCTCTGACAGCACTTGGGCAAAGTGCCTGGACGTGTCTTTGATGGGCATGCCGAAGAACCAACAGCCGTTGGTCCAGTTGTCCTGGCCGGTCAGCAGGGCGGCGCGACTGGGCGTACAGATCGGATTGGGCGTGAACGCTTGGGTGAAGTGGACCCCCTCGCGCGCCAGCCGATCCAGGTTGGGTGTTAGGAGAAGTGGGTGCCCGGCGACTCCCAAATCCATATGCGTCCAATCATGGGCGACAATAAGGACTATGTTGGGAAGATGGGGCCGGGTGTCTTTAGCAAACGCCGATCCAACCCAAGAGCATAGCAGTGCAGCACCGATAGAGGACAAGAGAACGCGGCTTGGATAGGACTTGAGAGCATACATCGCAGTCAATTCAGTTTTGCAAGAATGGAGCCATCTGTCGCTACTCTGGGGCCTTGGCAAATTCCACGTCCCGTTTGACATCCTCTTCTCATCCCGTCTAAGGCTCTACGCTAACGACTAATCAAGCTCTGATGGCAAAAAGTTCCTGGTCTGCCTTGATCAACCGAACCGCCGGATGCGGACCCGCACACCGGTGGTGTGGGAGGGAGCCTCCGTAAGGGGACTCCCTATCCCGCTAAGTGTCGGTACTGCTAAACACCGCCTCGTCATCAACAAATATTGCACAGTCCCAAGTGAGTAGTTTGGCGCCCATAACGGCTTTTATTCTTCGCGTATCGCCATTGGACTTGAGAGATCCATATAGGCGAACTCCGAAGGCGAAAAGGCCCCAGTAAACATCCTGTGTCTTCCCGTTGACCTGCAACTTGGTTGTTACGAGGGAGTTTACAACTGCAATCTCAGTGTCAGCGTATGTGGTTTTCCATATCTTCATTCTGTTTCCCTTAACAAGTTGTTCTATAGTTTCTCGATAACTCCCACAATCCGGCTCGCAACGCAGCGATTGCAAAACTGCAATCGGAGATGTGTGACGCTTACTCTGCTGAAAACCGATAGACCGTTGTCGATCGAAACACCTCACCCGGGTTCAAGACAGTCGAGGGAAACTCAGGCTGATTCGGTGAATCGGGAAAATGCTGGCTCTCCAAGCAAAGCGCAGATCGCGGCCCATACGCCTTGCCCCCTTTGCCAATATCCGTTCCCTCCCCGGTCAGAAAGTTGCCGGTGTATACCTGCAGGCCCGGCTCCGTCGTATAGACTTCCATGATACGGCCCGTCGTCGCTTCCGAGAGGCGCGCTGCCAATGTCAGTTCACCGTCGCTGTCGTTCAAGATGAAATTGTGATCGTAGCCCCTACCCACGGTAAGCTGTACGTTCGCCTGGTGGATGTCACGGCCCAAGGATTTCGGGGACATAAAGTCGAAGGGTGTCCCCTGGACATTACGGCGTTCACCGGTGGGGATACCCGTTTCATCCGTCGGTAGAAATCGACTGGCATTGACCCAAAGCACATGATCCAGCACATCACCTTGTCCCTCGCCTCTCAGATTAAAAAAGGCATGGTTGGTGAGATTGAGCACCGTGGGCTTGTCTGTGGTGGCCGAGTACTCCAGTCTCAACTCGTTCTTGTCGGTCACCGAGTAGACGACCTTGACCAGCAGGTTACCCGGGAAGCCCTCTTCTCCGTCACGCGACAGATAGGACAGTTCCACCGAGGCATCATCGATCTGTCTACCCTCCCACACGACAAATCGGTATCCCTTCTTCCCGCCGTGCAGGGTGTTGGGCCCATTGTTCTTGAACAGCTTGTACACCTGTCCGTTCAATTCAAATTGCCCACCGGCGATACGATTGGCGTAGCGACCGATGGTGGCACCGAGGGAGGCGGTGCCGTTGATGTAGGCCTCGGCCGATTCGTAACCGAGATTGACATCGCCAAGCTTTCCGTCCCGATCGGCGACAATGATCGAGACGATCTTGCCGCCGTAATTCGTTAGTTGAACGGTCATCCCCTTGGCGTTCTTGATTGTGAAGAGATCGACGGGTTTACCATCGTGCTCGACCTGAAAGTTCTCGCGCTTGATTTCGATAGTGTTGGCAGTCATTTGCTGTGTACAGGAGGCTAGCGTGATCAGCGGTAGGGCCAGACCGACTAGAACTGGTCGCATTCGTTTCTCCTTAAAGAACAGGCCGCCCCACGGCAGAGGGTACAGGTAGACCGGCAAGCTGCAGAATCTAAAAAGTCAGGTTGCTATCTTCATAAGGGATCATACTGGCGGATCGCAGACATTTCAAGTAGACCCCAACGGTGCATAAATATCAGCGCATGCCTTCGGCATACATAGGGCGTTTTTAGCCCAGAGAACTCAGAGACCACAGAGAGGCTACCGCCGCAGTCATCCTCTTGCTTTTCTCCGCGAACTCTGTCTCTCTGTGGTGCACCATACACCTCACCGAAGGTGAGATCTACAATCAACGTACTCATGTGTCCCATGCAGGCCATGCACAATGAATATCTCTCAAGAAGCTCTTAGTGTTCAAGTATGCAACCTAAGGGTAGACGGATCTGACTGTCTAGGGTAGGCTCACGTGTTGGTCTCGGGCGGGGGGTCTGCCTGGAGTCGATCGGATTGTCGCTCGTCGTCGTTGTCGTGATGGTAGTTGTAATCGAACCAATGATACAGCGCAACAGGGTTTTCGGTGGCGATGATGACAACGAAGGTCCATAGGCTGAAAGGGTATTCCCAGGACTGCATCCTCAGACCTATACTCAAGAAGACAGATACTGCGGCGGGCAACAGGTATTGCTGCGTTGGCGGCCTTACCGACGAAGTCTTCAATTGGCCAGGGACCTGCCGGTCCGGCCACCCTAAGTGGACCCCACGCCTTAGTACAAGCTTTCGCCCCACCTCTACATGCAGTTCATGGAACCTCTGGGCACGAACGACAGTTCCGTAGAAGCCTCGTGGGACCACCTGAGAGATTGCCTTCCCCTTGGGTCAAGCGCTGGATCTGCCGCCTGCGTCGGTGACATCTCTTAAACTCGATATTACCTGATCGAGAGTCACCCATCGCAACCGATAGGTGATTGCTGGTGATATTGGGCTACCGATCTCATGCAGACATTCCCATCACTGATCAACCGTCGGCCCACTCCGTCCCACGTCGAATTGGCCATGGGGATTGGTCCTTTTGGTCACCTTGAATCTCTGCCGTGCCGCGAACTCTGCGTGCACTTTTCCGCCTTTTGAGTGGATTGTCGCCGCCTGCATGCGCATACAACAGGTAGCGGAGGACAAGTGGCTTGTCTCGATGAATCGTAAAAGGCTCATGCATGCCAAACGATGCACCCATCCAGCCATCCTCACGGACATGCCAATAGCTTGGAAAACGTGGATTCGAGAGATGATCGAAATAGGTGACGCCTTCGACAGTCGATTTTCGGTCTGGACCTTCGCCGACCGCAATGGGACCGGAATAGTCCATCCATCTACAGAGAGACTTGGTCATCAGGCAAAGGCACAAGTTGGGGACGCGCAATCGGTTTGGGCGGCTCGCCTACCGCCGAAGCAACATTCAACGGCAGACAGCACACAAGAACGAACGAGAGCAGTTCGAAAACAGGAAGCCTTTGCATGACGTTTCGTTACCGGCGAGCGTAGTCCATTATTTTATCCATCATCTCTTGGCCGAGAAAGGGATCGTCTGTTGCGCCGCGATACGTCAACAGGGCCCGCTTCAAACTGTCCTCGGTGGCTTCGAATCCTGGCTTGCCGGCGAGGTTCTCAAATTCGATGGGGTCGCTGCGCAAAATCGTCGTGCAGTTCGAATTCGGGTGGATCCGCAAAGGTATTGAAGGCCCTCTGAATACCCGTGTCTGCAAAGGCGGCTGTCCGCGATTGTTTGTAGGCCGGATCACCGTCGATGCCGGGACCCAGTTTTGTCGAGCCTGCTCGTAGAGTGTGAATGAGCTTGAAGCGCTCATCCCGAATGGCCCGTCGCGGATAGAAGGGACGTCGTCCATGAAAATGAAACTCCCTCGCCTTCGCTGCGACATCCCGAACCTTGCGTGTGTTGACGCGAGGTCGGTAATCGAATCTGAAACTCGCCTCCGGCGCCACGTGCAGTTGCCCGTTCTAGGGGACCGGCAAGAAAACAGCGGCTTCCGTGGCACAATCCTGCCTGCGGTAGCAGCATTGTGAAAGAACCACGAAATAACTTGGACTTTTGAATGCCCAATTGCACCCCATCTTTGATCGCTTCTCAATCGCAAAATCCGCGACGTAGAACGGCTACGCCTGTGGTGTCGTTCAGTCGGACGCGACCCAATATGGGGCACACTTGGACCCCAAATTGTTCAACTTATTTCTTGTCGATCCCTAGCTATGAATAGCTTTATGTGAATTCGGCCCAGTAAGCAAGGGAGGAGAAAGGGGTCGTCTAT
>JADFMM010000409.1 GCA_022563885.1 Planctomycetota bacterium
GGGTATTCCGCCAGTAGTCGGAGAGACTGCGCCCGCCGCCCGTATGATCGCTATCGTAGACCCACTCGTTGAGGGAGTAACTGCTGACAGGCTCCAAATCTCCATTAACAATGACCGCGTAGCGCATCTGGTCGCCATCGCTAGGCCTCTTGTTCTTGTTGGTCATGGGACAAAACAGGATATCGTTGTTGTCCGCGTAGTAAGGCCCGAGTTTCTCCATCCAGCTATGGCCCCTGTAGTCTGTAAACTTACCAAGGTTGTCCTCCATGTACATGGTCCAGACCAGGCCCCACTGTTTCAAGTGGGTCTGGCACATCACGCCCTTGGCTTGGTTCCGGACCCGCTGCAGACTGGGCATCAGCACGGACATTAACACCGCAATGATGGCAATGACCACGAGTAATTCGATGAGAGTGAATCCGTTTCGCTTGTTCATGATTGGGTCCTTGACTATTCGTTTCCGGTATAGGCTCTGTCTGAAATCCCGATAAGCAATCGAAACAACAGTTGACTCCATCTAGCGTATCCCCTTGGCCCCAGGGAAGTCAAGAGGATACACCTGATTCTTGAATGCCACCCGGTAATGACTAATCCATCTGCACCAGTGCGATTGCATCCAGGCGTGCACCGTCTTCACGACGAGCGATTTCCAGGGTGTAGGTCCCGGGGTCCATCGTGAAGAGAACCGTTGCATCCTGATCATCGTCGTCACTGAAGATGTCAATCCAGTTCCAGCCATCGAGCGGGGGAGGATCGTTCCACCTCACCCAACCACTGGCATGCAGTTCTGTGTCAGGTGGTGTTTGGGCTCCCAGGATGCGTACCCAGAAGGAATTACCGCCCTCCGTGTCGATGCGACCGGTCAGCTTATAGGTTCCACCTGCGACGGTCAGCGTGTATGTCGCAATTCCGTCAGGAGGGGGTGCGTTATTCGAGTTGCCGACTCCGTTGAGGGTGCCGATGTACTTGCCACCTGAGGCGGTGGATTCGTCCATGATCTCAAGGGGCGCGGTAAGCGAGTCCGCCGATTCGGCCTCGAACCAACCAACCACTCGAGATGACGAAGCCACGGCGGCCACTAGCTGGATGTCATCGACATACAGCACTCCCTGCACACCGGCGCCTTCAACGCCAATGCTCAGAGTTTTAACATTTGTCAAGCCGGGCAGGGCGCTCAGATCGATACTCCACCGATTCCACACCAGCCAGGCCGGGGGAACGATGGCATCCGGGGCCAGCATATACACCACCTTCTGGTCGTTGATCTTGACATACAAGCGCCCACTGAGATCCGTCAGATCTCCCTGGAAGTAAAGCACCAGCGTGCTGACACCAGACCGGGTCCAATCCTGTGCTTCAGCGAACGTACGGGTTGCTTCGGAAATCGGTGCCGTGCTGTTGTCGAACCAAATTGGCAGGGATTGTCTGCCGTCATGCACAATGCCTGTCTCAGGCGTACCGGAATCACCGCCGACCAGGGCGCCATTGGTCGGATCGTCAAATCCATCAACCCAGGTGGCCCAGATTTCCAGGAATTCCTTATCCTGGTAGGATTCCATGTCGTCGATGACGATGGCTGCCGTCGTCGTAAAGCTCCAGACATCACTTGGCCAATGGCTGGGATCCGCGGCCTCATTGACCTCATCCACACGCCAATGATAACTCTGGGCAAGCTGCAGATCCAATGCCCGGGTGTCGAAGCTGCTCTCGCTGACACTGCCCACCAGCGGCAGCGCATCGGGGTCGGACCCCAGGTAGATCTCATGGCGATCCGCCTCCCGTCCGTCACGGCCCCAGCTCAACGTCACATCGGGGGCCACACCGCTTGCGCCTGTTTCCGGATTGGGTCGGGTCGCAGTGGTCGGGATAAAGAAGAACTGTACCTCGCTCAGGCTGGCCTGAGGTGCGATCCCCTGTACACTGTTGACAGTCACACGGACATGCTGGGCGGTGACGCCGCCGAAATCGATGGTAGTGTTGTGGGCATAACCCGCTGCGCCCGGGGCCTGGGCCAAGGGCCCGACACCCTCCAGCACGGTCCAGTTCTCGCCATCTAAAGAGTGTTCGATGACCACGTCTTTGGCGCCGAATCCCACGAAGGCCTCGATGATCTGATTCGAGTTCCAGACCCACAGCTCGTGCAGCTTGTAGGCCTGGTCGAAGGCATACTCGAGGGTGGCCGGGATACTACTGCTGATCCACATGTCGCCTGCAGAGACGCCATGGAGATCATCCATCAGACCGGAGCCGTCAATGGTCTTTTCAGGCCCCGATTCACCGAATGAGCTGGAGGCCGTGGCGGTGATATTAGTGATTGGAATCGAGAAAGGCTCGATCGTGAAGCTCCAGGTCGCTCCTCTGAAGACCGTAAGGTCCGGTGCACTGTTGACTTCATCCACGCGCCAGTAGTAGGTCTGATCAAAGGCCAGGCGGCCCGGGTCAGTGGTAGTGACATTCTGTCCTTCGCCGATCAACACACCCAGGTCGGCGCCAGTGGTCGCGCTGTTGACGTCAGCAAAGGAAGATCCGAAGTAGACGTTGTGGGAGGCGGCAAATTCACCGGGTCCCCACGTCAGATCAGTGTCACGAATGACATCGGTCGCTTCATCGGCAGGGTTGGGATCGGAGGCGATTTCCTCCTCCAGTCCGGCACCGGCCATCACGGCCAATACCGTATCAGCGCTCAAGGCAATGTTGTACACACGAATATCACTTAGGTATCCGCTCCAGTTTTCGCCAGCGATGCCCTGGTTGTCCCCGCCAAAGTACAGCGGCATGGGCCCATCCAGTGCCTGAGCGATCGCACCTGAGCTGTGCTCCAGGCCGTCGCGGTAATAGGTCAATTGATTGCCGGTTTTCACAACAACATGATGAATCCAGACATCGGCTGGGATGTCATCATAGTCCAGGTCGTCGCTGCCATTGCCATTCATGTGCCATTCAAACTTGGTCGGTGTGAATTTGATGAACTGACGCGGCACAAAATCGGCCCGGTTCTCATCCGTTCGATTGCCGAAAATAACGTTATTGTCGGCCGTGTTGGTGGCCCTCTGCTTGGCCCAGAAGACCCAGGTAAAATCGTTGACCAGCGTCTGCCGGGGGATGTTGCCCGCGCGCACGTAGGCGCTGCCACCCGTCCCATCGAAACTGAGGACCATTCCTCGCTCGGGATCGTCCACCCAAGCCGATCCTCCGGCTCCCAAACCGTTGTTCAGGTTTTCAATCGCCCCATCGTTCCCGTTGCCCGAGGAGTCGATGGCGACGTTACCCTCTCCTTCATCCAGAAGCCACCACCCGATGACGTCTGGATTCGCCCCTAGCGCCGAGTGGGTAATGAGTAGCGCGGTTGCCAAAAACAGCCATTTATAGGTTTTTGCGCTCATGTTTGATTCCTCCAATACAGACAAGGTTTCTCAATTCAGTTTATAGTTGATCCTGAAAACATCTTCGACGTGACTCCTCCTTTCTAATGTGTGTCAGCACACCTGCGCGGGCACAGGCGACGCCTCCAAGATTCAATCCCATTGTCACCGTTCTTGCGGCACGTACCCGAGGCTACCCCACGTGGCGCGCTGTACTTTCATCAAATCCTCATTGCCATCCTGCTGTGCCAGACTGAGATCGTGACGCCCCACGGCCTGCCATTCGGGGTGCAAGGCCACATCAATGGAACGTGGATCGCTCCACTTCCAATACTCGACGTGGTGGTCGGCAAAAGACACATTCGTTCCAAGTCCATGCCGATTGGTAATCTGGTCCCACCACTGAGGCCGGTCGTAGTAGATCGTCCAGCTAGAAGGGCTCAGCTTGCCCTCGTCGATAAATACCATCCGGCGACCCGGAGACTTGATCTGGACCCGGGTCTTAACCGTCGTGATGCCGGGCATGTGACCGCGGTGACCATTCAAGGCGTCTGTGATCGCGTATGTCACGACCTCGCCTCGAACACCAGTGGGACACTTGTAGAGCCGCTCCTCCTGCACGTATTTGAACAGGCCCCCGGTCGTGATCCCCTGACGCTTCGCGAGATCCGTGGCGTTGTTCGGGTTAATGTAGTAGACCCAGCACTTCTGGGGTCGCGCG
>JADFMM010000410.1 GCA_022563885.1 Planctomycetota bacterium
CAGAAACAACAGGATTGTCATCTCAGTTGATGATTAGACCACATTTGCTCCAAAAGCATGATCTCTATGACGCGCACTTTGGCCGTAGAAAGAAAAAGACATAACAAGCGAATCCAGAGGGACCTCGTACCTCGGCCCCTGATTCGCCGGGTTAGGCATCAAACAAACATGGGCAGTCTCAGGGTCGACCCTTAAGAACTTAAATTCCTGGAAATCAATGACCATGGCCTATCTCTAACTTCTTAGTTCTGAAGGGTTCCCTGGCCATGGCGTCCAGCTCGTGGAGCATCTTTCAGGAGATTTATCGAAGAAACTGGGCAGTGGATTTTCCATGTGTGATCTTCGCAATATGCGAAGATTCTATCTTCGTAGTCGAATATTGCCGACGTCGGCAATATTGAGTTAGGGGCAGGTCAGATATGTTGCACCACAGAGGACACCTAGGGCACAGAGAAAAAAAGAGATAACTAATGTCAAAATAACACGTTGCGCAAAAATATGTGATTTTATCTGGAAAGAAATTCAAGTTCTTGCGACCTTGTAATACAGAGAAAAGAAACAGGATAGCTGCCGCGATAGCGTCTCTGTGGCCTCTGCGTCCTCTGTGGTAAAACACCCTTATTCAAGCGAAGCTTGAACCTTGTCATGCAACTGTGGGATCTGGGCTCATAAGCGTATGGTTTTTACCATGAAGCCAAGGCGCAGCCCACGTAGCAGCAGAAGCCATCCAAGAGAAGATTCAACGCCGAAACCACGGCGAGAGCCCTTCATGTTTCTTCATTTTCTTCATGGTGAAATTACCTTTATTCAAGCGAAGCTTGAACCTTTGCCTTCCAGCGTAGCGTACCGGTGCATTGTGAGCATGGGAAGCCTTGGAGTCGACCCTTAAGAACTTAAGTTCTTAAGGGCCAAAGCCTGAATTCTCTAGTGATGTCTGGCTATGGCTAGGCCGTTGCGTGTCGTCTATGAGTGAGGGCCATTAGGGTCACGTCTCAATTATCAACTATTTGGTATCGCGGTCCCGATCGTCATCGAAGATCGCCTCCTGTCGCTATCCGCGAATGATCACGTGATAAATCGCCCCCGGATACTCAATTCGCAATGGTCTTGCCATGCCGGGATGATACCGCCAACAGGGCAGAGGTCGATAATTAATAATTGAGACGTGACCCCTAAAGTCTCCGCTAAAGTCTCCACAGACCGCTGGCCACCACGCTGATTTCCCTGGCCAAGAAGGAAGAACTGATCTACAAGCAGGATCAAGACGAGCCCATCCGCCTCTCCGCCCACACGCCGGCCCGCAAGCTCTTGCAGTATGTGCGAGACGAAGCGCATCGCTTTGCGCAACACTACCACCACATACTGCGGGCGAAGGAGATGTTTGAGTAGGGCGGCTCAGCGATGTTCAGAGAGAACCGTATCCAAAAATGATCAACTCGAAGGTTGACACGGCGCTCAGACTCGTTCTAATGTTGTAGCTTCGCTGGACTGAGCTAGCAAGGTTGGAAAGTTTTTTGTCGCATGTTCCTAGCGTTGAGAGATAGGAGCGGCACCCATAAGGAGAGCAATTCACATGCATTCACTATTAACCCTGCCACGATTAAATAGCACATCAGGCGTCTGGGCGTTGAGGGTCATCACTTTCATGTTGCTCGGGCCCGCGATGGACGCGTCGGCGGCCCGAGACCTTCCTCTGGCTGCATTAGGCACGCGACATCACTGTCCTAAGGTCACCATGAAAGTGCTGACCGAAACTCAACTAGAGACCCTGAATGGACAGAAACCGGCGACGCCACCCCCGGCCGGAAATAATGACAAGATCGCCTTCTGGACGTTTGCCTGGGAACAGTTCCTCCATCTGAACCTGACCGCCAAGGCGGGTGCACGAGGCGTGCCCGCTCCCGGTACGACGCTGAGCGACCTGAAGGGCCAGAGAGTCTGGGAAACCTGGATGACCAGCGATCAGATTTTTCTGCCTGACGCTAAGGAACCGGTGTCCTGGAGCAGGGCGGTCCCGGTCCGCGATCTTAAACCCCTCACCCAACACGGTAAAATGCACGACCACTTGCGGCGCGGATCGGAAATCGACGAAGCGGTTGGCGGTAAGCTGCTCGATCGGAATTGTAACTTCGCGCGCTTCGAAGTCGCGATCAATGAGCCGATGTACAATCAGATTCGGAGCAAACGCTGGTATAACGCGCTCACCCAATTGGCGGAGAAACACGTCGAATTTCCGGTCGGATCCGTCGAGCTGAAAGCGGCCTGGAAGATTCTGGAGCTCAACAAAGAGGATCTGCGCGTGCTGGATCCTGCGCTGAAGGGCCATGACAAGAACTGCCGTCCGTCCAAAAAGTTCGATGACCCCAGCCGCTACCTGACCGCCAAAGCACGGGTCTATGACCATTATGACCTGCGGACCGGCAAGGGCGTCCCGCCAAACGGGGTCGAGGTGACAGTTGGACTGGTCGGGATGCACCTTGTGACCCGCGACAAGAGCCGACCGCAGCGTATTTGGGCCACCTTCGAGCAGGTCGACAACGTCAAAATTCACAAGGAATACGCCGGCGTCGTTTACAAGGGTCAGGCGCTAACGCCGTCATTTTTCACACCTGGACTCCCGAACACCGGCAACAACCGGCACAATCTTAGGATTCACTATCAAACGGACCCTCAAAACCCCGTGCCGGTCCAGGTGACGCGCGCCATTCCACTCGGCGTCGTCAACGGCAAGCAGTCTGGCCTTCCGGCAATGAACAATCAGGTGCGGGCCTGGCTCTGTGAGAAATTCCCGGACGCGCCGTGGCAGTACTACCAACTGATCGGCGTGCAGTGGCCGAAAAACCCCAATCTCGCCAAGCCCAATGGGACCGGACGCGACGGTGACCCGACGCCGGTAGTTCTCGGTAACTCCGTCATTGAGACGTTTAACCAGAAACGCAGCAGTTGTTTGGGGTGTCACAGCTTTGCACGCCCGGTGAACAAATACCTTCTGTCCGACTTTAGCTGGATCATGGGGCACGCCAATTTCCCGTCGATCGTCACACCCAAAGCCCCCAGCGCCGAGCAATTGTATGCCTTCGTGACTCAGTTTGTTCCCTACCAGCCCAATCCAACGACGAACACACCGCCGATGGGCCCGAATTACAAGACCTGGGGCAGTTATCCGAATTCCAAATGGAACACTTACAGCGGCTTCATGGAGGGGGAAAACCCCCACGGCAACTGGACGCGGATCTACCTCAACGACACCGCACGGGCATTTGCAGACCGATGGGCGAACAAGCCGCTGAGGGAAGGGGATCCCGGCCCGGAATTTCCGGAGGGAAGCATCGTCTTGAAAGAGAACCACAAGACCTGGGCGGCCGATGAATTGATCGAACTGACGGTCATGCTGAAGCGTGAGGGGGGTTATAACCCCGAGGGCGGCAATTGGTATTGGCTGAAGGTTTCGCCCAGCGGCGTGGTCGACCGGGCAGGCAAGGTCGATGGGTGCATCAGTTGCCACAAGCCGTCTCCAGCCGGCGATTTCATGCTGACCTGGAACTATGGCCGCGAACCGTGGATCCACAACTACCCCGCCCAGAGCAGCAACCCTCGGACGAAAAAGCCGCAGCGGTAATTTCGCCATTCGTGGTCGTGACCTTTTCGAAGACCGTCGTTGCTCAAAGGGCAGCTCAAGATGAAACTGTCGTCTTTTCGGCCCTCACACAAGGGGCCTTGGGGTCAAGGGGCCTTGGGGTCACGTCTCAATTATCAACTAATTGATATCGCGGTCCTGATTTCCCGGATATCCCGTTTGAATTTTCGATTCGCAGTCAACGACTCATAAATGTGTTTACATCGTGCAGAGATTGCCGCTCCGGAAATCTTGCCGAACTCCTGACCAAGTTCTTGTCCGCTATGCCCGCTTAGCTCCCTGGCGAGATAGATGGCTACATCTCGGGGCTGGTTTCGTTTGGCACCTCGCCTGCGGATGTCAACGTCCTTGACCAGGTAGTGCTTGGCGACCTGCTTCACGATGGTCTCCACTGCGGGTCTCGGTTTGAGGCTTTCGAGTGCAGGAACCACCCGATCCTTCTC